>JBCCCT010000085.1:0-14015 GCA_039033355.1 Pseudomonadota bacterium
ACGAGAACCCGTCTCCGATGATGAGCCGCAAAAATCGTCGTGACGACTAGAAGAAGGAACTGAGATTATGGCTTCTAGAAACACAACTGGCATGAACATCACCAACATTCCGGCCCGCCGGTCTTTTGGTCGTCGTCGTAAGGTTGATCCGTTTTCCGGTGATAAAGCGCCGAAAATCGACTATAAAGACGTGAAGCTTCTGCAGCGTTACATCTCTGAGAAAGGCAAAATCGTGCCGTCTCGGATCACGGCTGTGAACTTCAAGAACCAACGCAAGCTGGCCAAGGCGATCAAACGCGCCCGGATGCTGGCGCTGCTGCCATTCACCGTGAAATAGGGAGAGCGACCCATGCAAGTTATTCTCCTAGAACGCGTCGAAAATCTTGGCGGCCTTGGCGACGAAGTCAGCGTCAAGAACGGCTTTGCCCGCAATTTCCTGCTGCCAAAAGGCAAGGCTCTGATTGCCAACAATCAGAACCGCGCCCGATTTGAAGCAGAGCGTGAAGCGCTCGAAAAGCGCAATGCTGAAGCGCGGGATGCGGCAACGACAGCCGGCTCCAGCCTGGACGGTGCGACCTTTATTCTGATCCGTCAGTCTGGCGCGACCGGACAGCTTTACGGTTCCGTCTCTGCACGCGACATCGTTGAAGCCGCTGGCAATGCCGGACACACGATCAAGCGTGAGCAGGTGCGTCTCAACGCACCGATCAAAACGCTCGGCCTGCACGAAGTCGGCATTCGCCTTCACGCAGAAGTTCGCGTCGACATCACCATCAACGTTGCGCGTTCGGAAGATGAAGCCGAACGTCAGGCAGCGGGTGAGGACATCATCGAAACGCTGCAGGCTGAACAGCAAGCAGTTGCTGATGAGCAAGCGTCTGAAATGGCGGAAGCGGCAGCGGAACTCGATACAGCGCCTGAGGGCGACGAGTAAGCCTCGCTTCATTCGAAAATTCAAAAAGCCGTCCGATTGTTCGGGCGGCTTTTTTATTGCGTCAATCTGAGCGCGTTGACCTGTGACGCGATCGCTTGAAAGGTCGATGTCAAATCGAGGCCTTCCACATGATAATAGTATGATGCCGAGGTCGCACATTCTTCCAGGATTTGGTCAGGCAATGATCCTGAATTGATTTGAAACCCGATCGTGAAGATCAGAATATTCTCGGCCTTCGCGGCTTCACATGCTTTCTTGAAACGACCGACTGCACTATTATTGGCAGAGTTCGTTCCGGCATTCCCGCGCGTCCGCGTGGTCTGCATATTCTGCCGATCGCCTTGATTGCTATACGCGCCAACATGCGGCTCCCGATTGGTCGATCGGTTCGCATGAACATTGCCAATGGTGATATCTTCCGGCCGGTTTTGCGCCGTGATCGCGCCATCGGTCATGACGATCATGACCTTCTTGGACTCTTCAGCATTGAAATCGAGGGGACGGTCCGTGAAGTCTCCGCCCAAATGCCCTCTGAAACTCGGTGATAGCGATTTCAGTCCCCACAACGCCCCGATATCCATCCCGGTGCCGTCCGAAAGCACCATTCCGTTCAGGTGGGCCTTTAGTGCGTCCGCATCATTCGAATTGAAGAAGACCGCGCTGCCAGATTCCGGACACCAGGGATGGTTGTTCCACCAACGCCAGAAATCCGGCACCTGACCCCGGCTCTTATTCGACAACATCGCGGTGCTGTAATCGGTCTGGACCGCTTCAATACACTCATGACCATCGGTAAACCGGAAGTTCGAAGTTTCGACCGCAGTCCCGATATCATAATCATCTTCATCCGGATCGACGATCGTGCCGAACGCCGCGGTGTCCACCGCAAACTTTCGGAACAAGGTCGGTCCGATATTCACAGTCCCGCCAAACGGCACAACATTGATCGACGTTGCATCCTCCGTCGTTTCATTCAGCATGATATCGACAAATTCAGTCGAGGCCGCCTTGAGGCTGAATAGACGACTGCCCCGCATGGACGAGGAAATGTCGAGGACCATGGCGATCTCGATATTCGGGATCGACTGCACGGCGGACGAATGGACCTGGATCGTCGTCTCTTTGGTTCCGAACATATGCATGATCGCCGTCTCGACCGTCAGCGTCGCAGTCGCAGAAACCGATTTCGAATTAATCGCGACGACCGAAGTGACCTGAACATTCAAGGCTTCCTGAGAATAGCCGAATTGCTCAATCTGGGAGTTCATCCAGGTCTGCACCAGCGTTGTCGGATCGTCGGGTGAGGACAAGTTCGTTGCCGCCAAAACAGCCTGGTCGAGGAGCGCCGCAGTCTGGATCTTGGCCGTCTGGACACGATTGATATCAATCGCAGACCCCGCCACGGCGATGATCGGAATCAGAGAAAGGGCGAATATCATGACGACATTGCCCTGCTCGTCTCGAAAGAGCTTTCGGATCCATTTTCCCAGTCCCGGCATATCTATCCGGTACACTGAAAACACTAAATTCTACTTTAGATATGGTTTCCACTTTACTCGACTAAAGCGCGAAATTGTCCCTGTGTCTCAAGGCACTCTGCAATTTGCGTTACCCCGCATGGGCTTCGTAGCGAAATTCCATCATCCGGGTTAGCAAGGCGCTATTGAAGTTTCCCGGCACCGTTTTCTGACCGATCAACCAGGCATAGACTTCCCAGTCGGGGGTCGACAAAAGTCGCTCGAATTCAGACAGGTCTTCATCACTCATATCTGCGAGATGCGCGTCCGCAAACGACCCCATCAGCAAATCCATTTCGCGAAATCCGCGGCGCCAGGCCCGAAACTTGAGCTTCCGGCGACGCTCATCCAATATACTATCACTCATGCGACCAACTCCTAATGCGCTCAATCTAGGTCAAGGACCCGGTTCTGCACAGGGTTTTGGTGTCGCGGGTCGACTTCACGGCTTGTGATTGGCGCAAAGATAAGCTCACTAATGACCATGCGCGACGAACGTCTCTTTCCTCTGTTCCAGCCTCTGGACGCTTTGCCTGGTATCGGACCAAAGCTGAAACCGGCGCTGGAGCGGCTGGTGGGCGGGGAAACAGTGTGGGATTTGTTGCTGCATATGCCAGAAAGATGGCTGGATCGCCGACCGCGAGACAATTTTGAAGACCTGATTCCGGAGGAAGTCGCCACGGTCCGGGGTGAGGTCCACGCCGTAAAAGCCCCTTACAATGAACGCGCGCCGACCCGTATTCTTCTCTTCGACGGCACCGGCTTCCTGACCCTGACCTATTTCCGTGCGGATAGTCGCTGGCTGCAAAGCCAATACCCTGTTGGCAAGGAGCGCATCGTTTCCGGCAAGGTCACGGAGTGGCAGGGCGAACGACAAATGAGTCATCCGGATTTCGTGATGGACCCAGCCCGCGGTGAAATGCCTCCACCGGTGGAACCGATTTATGGTCTCACCGCCGGTTTGACCAATAAACGGGTCCATCAGTCAGCAAAGGCGGCGATCGATCTCATTCCAGACGATTTACCCGAATGGGTGGACCCCAACCTGCTGACCAAAGAAAGCTGGCCAGGATTCAAGGCTGGAATGCTGGGGGTTCACGCACCGGAGGCCTGGGACGAGGATGCAATTCTTCGAGCGCGCCGACGTCTGGCATATGATGAAGCGCTGGCCCGAGAGCTGACTTTCTCTCGCGCCCGCGCGGCCCGTCGATCGGGTGAAGCCAATGTGGTCCCCCCGCAAAGCGAAGCCCTGAACGCGCTGGTCAAGACACTCCCCTACACACCGACACAGGCTCAGATACGCGCCACAAAGGAGATCATGGCCGATCTCGGCGAAAGCTTCCCGATGCGCCGCATGCTGCAAGGTGATGTGGGGGCTGGTAAGACTCTGGTCGGTGCGTTCGCGGCGGTGCAAGCTGCGGAAGGCGGATTTCAAACCGCATTCATGGCCCCGACCGAAGTTCTCGCGCGGCAGCAATTTGATACCCTGGACCTGCTCCTCTCCCCGCTCGGATATACCGTTTCCGTGCTCACCGGTCGCGACAAGGGCAAGGGCCGAGAGTCCACGCTGATGGGCCTCGCGGATGGCTCCATTCAGGTCGTTGCGGGCACGCACGCGCTGTTCCAGGACGGGGTGAGCTTTCAGCAGCTCGCTATGGTCATTGTCGACGAACAACATCGCTTCGGCGTCGCCGATCGGATGAAACTGATGAGCAAGGGCAAGTCACCGCATATGTTGGTCATGTCGGCAACGCCCATCCCGCGCACGTTGGCGCAGACGGTCCATGGCGACCTCGATGTCTCAATCCTCGATGAGAAACCCGCGGGTCGACAGCCCGTGGAGACGCGGGTGATTGCCGATACGCGGATCGAGGACGTTATCAGCGCAATCGGTCGGGCACTGAAACGCGGCGAGCGCGCTTTCTGGGTCTGTCCGCGGGTCGACACTGATGAGGATGACAACAGTTCAGCCGTCGCTCGGGCGGCGATGCTCAAAGATGTTCTGAGGACAGATGTCGGCCTCGTGCATGGACGGATGAAAGGCGAGGACAAGGACGCTGCCCTCGATGCCTTTCGAATGGGGGCCACGAAGATTCTGGTTGCCACAACTGTGATCGAAGTCGGGGTCGATGTGCCCGAGGCGACGATTATGGTGATTGAACGCGCAGAAGGCTTCGGACTGGCTCAATTGCACCAATTGCGCGGACGGGTCGGTCGTGGCTCGAAGCCGAGCTTTTGCCTCTTATTGTATCGGGCCCCGCTCACTGAAATGGCACGAGAGCGGCTGGATACGCTGCGACGAACAGAGGACGGGTTTGAAATTGCAGAAGCCGATTTCAAACTGCGTGGTCCTGGCGATCTGCTCGGTAAGGCGCAATCAGGTCTGATCAGTTATCGCCTCATCGATCTTTCAGAGCATGGCGATCTGATCGAGATTGCTCGCAAGGATGCCGAACTTGCAGAGACACAGGCCGATACGATGGATCCGGCGCGGGCCGAAGGTCTAGGCTTGCTCAGCCAGCTTCTCAGCCCCGACCTCCGCTTCAATGACTGAAGCCGTTTTTTCAGGAGGCTCATAATCTGGCACGACGAGGCCAGCGGTGAGGATCATCTTGGCGCCCTCTTCGACCGTCATTTCAAGCGGGATCGTTTCGGTTTCCTCGACATAGATCAGGAATCCCGAAGTCGGGTTCGGTGTAGTCGGAACAAAGACACCAATCTTGCTCGTCCCCAGCTTGGATCCGATTTCCTGCTTGGCGTTCGATGAGACAAAGCCGATGCACCAGGAGTCTTTCTTTGGATATTCGACCATCACACATCGATCGAAACTCGCCTGTTGATTATTGGCCAGCACCTCTGTCAGCTGTTTCAGGGCAGCATGGACGTTTTTGACAATCGGAATTCGGCTGAGAATACGATCAGTTGCGGCCAGCAAGGACCGCCCAATCAGATTGGCCGTGACCGCGCCGAGAATGGTCAGGGCAACGACCAGCACCAGGACGCCAAAACCTGGAATGGCGTAATTGGTATAGGTTTCAGGTTGCAAAAGCGGAGGCAGCAAAGGCTTCACGCGATTGTCGATGAAGGTGATCAGGAATTGCAGGATGAAAAAGGTCGCCGCCAATGGCGCCGCAATGACCATGCCGGCAAAAAACCGGCCGCGCAGCCAGGCAAACAGCCCGACCGGCTTTGGCTTTCCCATGCCAGAGATCATTTCATCAGGGGTCTTACCCTTTGCCATATTCGAGTCCTCAGCCAGGCTTGCCGCACCGTTATAGCTTGGCGATACCTAGTTTGACGTTAATTGTGGCGAAGATGGGAAGCAATTCTGAATTTGAAACCGGTTTGCACGCTCTTTTCACAAGAGTTTTCGGTGATTCTGACCCTTTGGACTCTTTCAAGCGTTTATCCGGTGGCGCCAGTCAGGAAACATGGTCGTTGAGCGGTCGCAATCAGCACGTCATCCTCCGGCGCTCGCCCGGCGGCACCAGCGCCGCGAGATCGTCTGCGGCGATCGGTTTGGCGGCAGAAGCCCGGCTGATTCAGGCGGCTGCTCTGACCGGCGTCCCCGTTCCCGAAGTCCTGCATGTGCTGGACGACCAGGACGGACTGGGCGACGGCTTCCTGATGAGCCGCGTGCTGGGCGAGACAATTGCCCGTCCGATCCTCCGCGATCCAGAATTCGAAACCGCACGATCCAGACTGGCCGCGCAATCCGGAGACGCCCTCGCGGCGATTCACTCGATCCCGATAGATACGCTCCCGCCGGAAGTGGCGCTGAGCGATGGCCGCGCGCAAATCGCTCAATATGAAGATATTTATCGGAGCTTTGATGCTCCGCGTCCCGTCTTTGAAATGGCCTTGCAATGGCTGAAGGCAAATACACCTACGCCGCGAGATACCGTGCTGGTCCATGGCGATTTCCGGCTCGGCAACCTGATGGTGGATGAGACGGGGCTCGCTGCGGTCCTGGATTGGGAGTTAGCCCATCTGGGCGACCCGCGCGAGGATATTGCCTGGGTCTGCGTGAATTCCTGGCGCTTTGGACAGAGCCAGAACCGGGTTGGCGGCTTTGGACGGCTCGAAGATTTGCTGAAAGCCTACAATCAAAAGACAGGCGCGAGCATCGAAGCGAGAGAAATTGACTGGTGGGAAATGCTCGGCTCTCTGAAATGGGGCATCATGTGCATGATCATGTATGAAGCTTTCCGATCCGGTGCGGATCCAAGTGTCGAACGGGCGGCGATTGGCCGCCGCGTTTCGGAAACCGAAATCGATTTGATTAATCTGTTGGAGGCGGCCCATGCATGACCAGCCAAGTATCGCCGAACTGGTCCAGGCGGTGAAGAATTTCATTGATGAATCCGCCGCGCCAAACCTGACCGGCCATGCCGCCTTCCATGCGCGGGTCGCCAGCAATGCGCTGGCCACTGTGTTGCGAGATATTGACCAACGCCCGCAATCTGAAGCGGCTGAACGTGCCCGACTCCTGGCCTTGCTGGACGCGCGCGATGACACAGATATCGAAGCGCTGAACGCCGATCTGAGCGCGCGAATTCGGTCGAATGAATTTACGGCTGAAACCCAAGGCCTGCTCGCCCATTTGAAAGCGACGACGATGGATCAGGTTGAGATTGATCAGCCACGCTATTCCGGCCTGAAAACGGCCAAGACCTAAGCCGAGCAGCTGCCGCCGCCCAGAACACAGAAACTGGCGCAATAGGAATGGTTCAAGGCCACGCCTTGACGCGCCTCCTGTAGCGTCTCACCAAGTTCAAAGCGCGGATCATAGGGCAGCAGCGTACAGGCCACCACAGCGGCTTTCTCAGCGCCCTTGCGTTTGACCACCATACGCTGAGACGCGCACATCAAGTCGCGTGGGTCCTTGTTCAAAATGCCCCAGCAAGCGGTTGTGATTTCCGGTGGATCACCGTCCGGGCGCATTTCAGGAAACAGGACCAGTTCTTTCGCATTGTCTGGATCAATCGTAAGCTTTTCCGAGGCGATCAGAGCGGCGTATCCATCACGCGCAACCTGTTCCGCTTCATTCCATATTGTTCGCCCCGCCAGCGCCAGTTTAAACCCGTTTTCCGATAACCAGCGCAATCCTTTCAGGGCCAGATCAAACGAGCCTTCCCCGCGCTCTTCATCGTGCAATTCGGCGGAGAAATGGTCCATGCTGACCCGCATGACGAGACGCTCCCCGAATTCGTCTTTCAGCTGCATCAGCCCGCCTTTGATGCGCGGGCGCATCATGGGTTGCATCGCATTTGTCAGCATCAAGACAGAATGGCCGCGCGACAGGACCAGCCGCAGAATGTCCAGAATCTCGGGCGCCATAAACGGTTCGCCGCCGGTAAATCCGATTTCGATCTCCGTCTCGCCAGCCACATCCAGCTCATCGAGAAAAGGCGCGACATCCGCAACCGTCAGATAAACCAATCGGTCATTGGTCGGGGAACTCTCAATGTAGCAATTGACGCATTCGATATTGCACAATGTGCCGGTATTGAACCACAGCGTCCTGGTCTGCTCATACGCCACACGCGCGCGCACTTCGCCCTTGGCTGTGAGCTTCGGATCCTGAAATTTCTCAATAAGAACAGTGTCTGGCATGTGACCTATCTATGCGGTTTTGGCGAGATGCGAAGTCACAATGCCGTTAAGGCGGGTTAAAACTCAGCTAAGCTGGCTGTGATCAGGCCCCTGCTCCAGAAATGCGATGACCGCGTCCCAATGCGCCAGCGCATCAGCATCGCCCATGGCGGCCACTTCTGCAGCGCGCAAGGTCGCGATCACGCTTGCATCTTCGCCATATTGCGTCAGCAAGGACATGGCGGCGTCGCGCGCGCTTGTATCTCCGCTCATCGCCAATGCTCCGCGATCCAGGGTGTGGGCTTCACATGCTTGTAGATTTTCTTGTGCAGCGGGGCGCGCCATTTGCCATCGCGGGCCTCGTCAGGATCCGGGCGCCCTGTGAACGCAACCACTTTGGTTTCAGCGGGCAGTTTCGGGGTCTGAAACCAGTTCATCGGAAATTTCGGCATCAGTGAGTGTTTGAAACTGACGCACCAGTCTTCCGGCCAATAGATTTTGTCTGGAATCATGGCGGAAACATATTGCTGACTGGCACGAAACTCAGCGTGGATTGGCGTGCTGTCGCGCATATATTTGTTGAAGATTTCGGTATGTTCACCGATAGTCCATTTATAGACCGATGTGTTGCCGATCCCCATCCCCTTCTGGGTCCAGTTTTCGGCGATACACATTTTGCCAGGGTGATAGTCCCAGAACGGATCCATATTTCCGGTCACAATCAGATCCACATCCAGGAACAGAACTTCACCTTCCAGTCCGCCAAGACCTGGCTGCCAGAGCGAAATCTTGCGCCAGGGCCACCAGCGATATTTTTCCGGCAAGTCGATGGGCGGCAAAGGCTGAAACTCAACCTCTGGCAAGAGACCCGTCTGATCGTCGGTAAAGCACACAAAGCGTAAATCGCCGGTCACATTCCGGCGGACCATATTATACAATCGATTGGCAAAATGAGCCGGGTATCGCTCGCCCCATTTCATGCAAATCACAGTCTTGGTCATAGGCCTTTGCCTAAAGGGTTTCTCAGCCCGGCGCTACTCACGAAATCTGATCGATTGCAGTTCCGATCCAGTTTTTTGAAATCCGATCCGGAAAGTGTGTCGTATCAATATCATACAGCTTACACGCGTGGAGACTGAGCCATTTCTGTTTCGTCATCAAAGCCTGCAATCATGTGGTTTCGCCGCGACTTGCGCATTGATGACAACCCGGCTCTCGCGGCTGCAGTCGCAGCGTCGAACCATCAGGTATTGTGCCTCTACATTCTAGAAGACCAACCGAACGGGCGCGCGATGGGCGGCGCCTCTAAATGGTGGCTCGATAAATCGCTGAAAGCCCTGGCGGCAGAGATAGAAGCACTCGGCGGCGCACTGATCTTGCGCAAAGGCGATCCGATATCCGTCCTGCAGGATGTGATTGATGCAACCGGCGCAAAATCCGTCTTCTGGAACCGTCGCTATGATCTGGCTGGCCGCGAGGTCGACACAGACGTGAAACGTCATTTCAAGGACGCAAACATCAAGGTCGAGAGCTTCAACGGATGTGTCCTCACCGAACCCTGGACGCAGACCACTGGATCGGGCGGATATTACAAGGTTTATTCTCCGTATTGGCGAGCCGTCCAGGCCAATTACCAAGCCCCACCTGTCGCACCTCGGCCGACCGCGCTGAGCCCGTCTGAGCTGACCAGCGATGCCTTGGGAGATTGGCAGCTTCATCCTTCCAATCCGGACTGGTCTTCGGGATTTGACGGGCCATGGCAGCCTGGCGCAAAAGGCGCGAAGCAGCGCCTCACAGAATTCCTCGACGGTCCTGTCTCGGCTTACACGGACGATCGCAATCGCCCCGACG
The DNA here is from genome assembly GCA_039033355.1 of Pseudomonadota bacterium. GTDB lineage: Bacteria > Pseudomonadota > Alphaproteobacteria > Caulobacterales > Hyphomonadaceae > Henriciella. The sequence continues at coordinate 9,898 of JBCCCT010000085.1, forward strand.
TGGAAACCGGTACATCCGGCCTGTCACCGCATCTGGCCTTTGGCGAAATCAGCCCGGCTCAGATCTGGCGCACGACAAAAGATCGGATGCTTGCGGGCACGGTGAATGAAAAAGGGGCGCACACCTTCCTGTCAGAGGTCGCCTGGCGTGATTTTGCTTATGTCCTTCTCTTCCATAATCCCGAGCTCGCAACCGAGAATTTCAAACGCGACTTCGATCTGATGCCGTGGCGTGAGGATGAGGCTGCACTCCGCACCTGGCAGAAAGGCCAAACCGGCTATCCGATCGTTGATGCTGGCATGCGCCAGCTCTGGCACACCGGCTGGATGCACAATCGCGTTCGGATGATTGTCGCCAGCTTCCTGACCAAACATCTGCTGATCCATTGGCGCCATGGCGAAGACTGGTTCTGGGACACTTTGGTTGATGCTGATCCCGCCTCGAACAGTGCCAGCTGGCAATGGACGGCCGGCTCCGGCGCCGATGCCGCGCCCTATTTCCGTGTGTTTAATCCGATCACACAAGGCGAAAAGTTCGACGAAACTGGCGACTATGTCCGCAAGTGGTGTCCGGAACTGGCCTGCCTGCCGCGCAAATATCTCTACCAGCCTTGGGAAGCTGGACCGCTGATCCTGCAGGAAGCCGGGATCACGCTTGGCGACACCTATCCCAATCCCATCGTGGCGCACAAATTTGGCCGGGAGCGCGCGCTGGCGGCCTATGAAACCCTCAAAGAAAGACGAGACGCAGCATGAAACGGATCGCAATCATTGGCTCCGGCATATCCGGACTGGGCGCCGCCTATGCCCTCAAGGATACAGCCGACATCACTGTCTTCGAGGCGAATGACCGCGCTGGCGGCCATGCGCACACGATGGACGTAGATTATGATGGCGAGACCTTAAGCGTCGATGTCGGCTTCATTGTCTATAACGCGCTCAACTATCCAAACCTGATCGGCTTCTTCGAGGCTTTGGGTGTGGCGACGGAAGCCAGCGATATGAGCTTCGCGGTGTCTAATCCCGACGGCTATGAATGGGCGTCGACCCTGAACGGCATTTTCGCAGATCGGCGCAATTTCTTTCGACCCAGATTCCACAAATTCTGGCGTACCATCCTGAAATTCAATGACCTGGCGCGCGCAGAATTGGAAGCCGGCAAGATAGACGATATCTCACTTGGCTTCTGGTTGCGCAATCATGGCTTTGATCAGGATTTTCTCGACAATTACATCCTGCCTATGGGCGGTGCGATCTGGTCGACACCAGAGGCAGAAATGCTGGACTATCCGGCGCGCAGTTTCTTTCAGTTTTTCGAGAACCATCGCCTGATGCACAAGGAGCGCCCGAAATGGCGGACGGTGACGGGTGGTTCTCGCAATTATGTTCGTGCTGTCGCCGGCCTGCTCGGTCCCCGTTTGAAGCTGGGCCACGCGGTCAGCGCGGTTGCGCCATTTGGCAACAAGGTGCGGGTGACCCTGGCAAATGGCGGCGCCGATCTGTTTGATGATGTTATTCTCGCGACGCATTCCGATACGACACGTGCACTGCTCGATCCGAGTTATGAAGATCAGCGCTTCCTGCTTAACTCCGCGCGGTATCGGCCAAACCGGATTTACCTGCACCGCGACCCAAGCCTGATGCCAAAGCGCAAGGCCGCCTGGGCGAGTTGGAATGTGATCAAACAGAACACACCGGAAATGTGTCTGACCTATTGGATGAACCGGCTGCAAAATCTGCCGGATGACAAACCGCTTTTTGTGACGCTCAATCCGGAAACGCCCCCCGCAGAACACCTGACATTTGCACAAATGGAAAAAGCCCACCCGCAATTTGATGCGCCGGCTGAGGCAGCTGTTCGCGCCATGAAGCGGGAGCTTGGCAAGGATCATATCTGGCTTGCTGGCGCCTGGATGGGCAGCGGTTTTCACGAGGACGGACTGAAAGCGGGTCTTGCTTGTGCGTTGTCGCTCGGCGGTCAGGTGCCATGGGTTGCAGAAGGTGTTGATCTGGCCACGCCAATGACCGACGCGCCAGAAAATGCTAAAGTGGCGCTTGGAGCTGTTTAATCGTGACGGAGCAACCTGCCCTTCGCCTCCTCAAAGGCCATACCGTGCACCAACGGTCGGTCCCGTTTACCCATCGTTTCAAATATGGTCTCGGACTGATCGATATTGATATCGATCGCCTCGACGCCGCGCGCAAAACGTCGCCCCTGTTCAACATTGATGCGACCGGATTATTCTCATTCAATCGACGTGATCATGGCGCGCGCTCGGATGCCGATCTTCGTCCCTGGGCTGAAGCTGAGTTTGCGCGGGCCGGGATCGACATGACCAAGGGCACCATTCGCCTGGTCACCTTCCCGCGGCATGCTTTCTACAAGTTTGCGCCCATTTCGCTCTGGCTGGGGCAGGCAGAGGATGGCACGCTCAGAGGCATCCTTTATGAGGTCAACAATACGTTTGGTGAAACGCATGTATATGCTGCCGCAACGCCCGAAGGCAGTCGTCACCAGCACGCCACCGACAAGGTGTTCCATGTCTCGCCCTTCTTTGACGTCTCAGGCGCGTATCAGTTCACTCTGAAATGGACCGATAAGGGTTTGAATCTGGTCGTCGCGACCATGAAGAACGACCAGCAAACCCACGTTGCCACCATTAGCGCCAAGGCCTTTCCTGCGACGACTGCAGGCTTTCTGTCGCTCGCCTTTCGCAAACCATTTTCCAGTCTCGGCGTGACCGCGGCCATCCATTGGCAAGCACTCAAGCTGTGGATCAAGGGCGCCAAATATCATTCAAAACCAAAGCAGTCGTCCGTGCGTACAACGATTGCAACACCAAGAAGTGCTGCCGCAAAAACAGCACCTGTCGGGGAGACTATCGCATGAGCTTCACAACCCTGGATCACGCCATTGAGGACCAGTCCAATCACGTCCTTGCGTCGCCCGAGACACTGCGCCAGCTAACGGGCGTACCTGCCGGGTTCCGCCTGGCCGGGATGATGCTGCTGCGCGCCAGACGCGGAACGATCCGGTTCGATCTGCCAGATGGCCGCCGGGTCCTGTTTGATCACGGCGAAAAGGGTCCAAACGCGGTGGTTGAGGTGCACAAGTTCGATTTCGCCCGGCGCGCCATTGCCGGCGGAGATGTTGGTTTCGCAGAAAGCTATATGGACCAGGAATGGTCGACCCCGGATTTGACGTCTGTTCTCGAATTCTTCTCGGAAAATTTCGAAGCGGCGGGCCAGCTCGCTGTCGGCGGGTTCATGGTGCGCATGGGCAATATGATCCGCCACGTCTTCAACCGGAACTCAAAAGCCGGATCAAAGCGCAATATCGAAGCGCATTATGACCTCGGCAACGACTTTTACGAACTCTGGCTCGACCAGACGATGACCTATTCTTCGGCGCTCTACACAGATTCCAGCCTCAGCCTCGAGGCGGCGCAGGACGCCAAATATGCCCGTATCGCTGACGAATTGGCGCTGGCGCCGGGCAAATCCGTGCTCGAGATTGGGTGCGGCTGGGGCGGTTTTGCCGAATATGCCGCCAAGCAGCGCGGCGCGAACGTCACTTGCCTGACCATCTCCCCATCACAGAGGGATTGGGCCCTGCAACGCATGCAGCGTGAAGGCCTCAGCGAGAAAGTCGATATCAAACTGCAAGATTATCGCGACCATAGCGGCAAATATGATGGCGTTGCGTCGATCGAAATGTTTGAAGCGGTTGGTGAGAGCTATTGGCCGAGCTATTTCGCCAAAGTCTCGGACAGCCTGAATACCGGCGCGAAAGCGGCCTTGCAGATCATCACGATCCAGGACTCCCTCTTCCCGCGCTATCGCAAACGCGCTGACTTTATCCAGCGTTACATTTTCCCAGGCGGCATGTTGCCGAGCGAACTGGCCTTGCGTGAGCAAGTCATGGATGCCGGTCTACGTATTGAAAACACGCACTATTTTGGCCCCGATTATGCCAGGACGCTGCGCCTCTGGGCCAAAGCGTTCGAGGAGAAATGGGGTCAGATCCAGGCCCTCGGCTTTGATGAGCGGTTTCGGCGCATGTGGCGGTTTTATCTGTCCTATTGCGAAGCGGGTTTCGATAATGGTCGGATCAATGTC
>JBCCCT010000086.1:0-13919 GCA_039033355.1 Pseudomonadota bacterium
CAGCAACCATTATGCCACATCTCACTGCTATTTAATCTCAATCTCGGTGACGATCACTGGACGCTGAGACGCCCACGGATTAAGCGATTCTTGAGTTAGTGTGTCGGAGTCGCTTCATGCAAAAATGGCCGTGGTTATTGCTATTAGCTACCAGCCTAGCCCATTCCGGCAATGCGTTTGCGCAAGAAGCCGTGATCGAAAGCGAGGAAGAACGATCGACCGTCGTGCTCGATGCTGACAATATTTTCGTCAACGAAGCCGAGAATACGGTGGTGGCTGAAGGCAATGTCGAAGCCAAGTATGAAGGCCGGGTGCTGCGCGCGGATCGACTGATCTATAACCGCAACACGGACCGGGTCCGGGCCACGGGCAATGTTGTCATCATCGACGTTGATGGCACCGAAAATTATGCCGATGAAGTCGAGACTGATCCAAATCTGGTTGATGGATACGCGATCGGCTTCTCGACGCGCATTCCTTCTGGCGGACTTGCGGTCGCCGAATCCGCGGTTCGGACGTCGGAAGGGTTCAACGCCCTCGACAAGATCGTTTATACCTCCTGTGAGCTTTGCGACGAAGATGACACACCAACCTGGTCATTGCGCGCGCGTCGCGCCGTGCTCAATCAGGAATCGCAAATGATGTCGTACCGCGATGCGGTGCTCGAGGTTGCTGGATTTCCAGTTTTCTATCTCCCCTATTTCGCGCATCCGGACCCGAACTCGAAACGCCGTTCGGGTTTGCTCGCACCTGACTTTGGGACATCAACGAAACTCGGGGCGTTCTACCAACAGCCCTATTATTGGGCGATATCCCCGTATCAGGAATTGACCATTTCCCCGAAAATCATGGGAAAAGTGAACCCGCTTCTGGAGTTCAATTATCGCAAACGATTCTGGTCTGGATCGATCACCACAAATTTCAGTTTCACCAATGAAGCCGAATTCGACTCCGACGGCATTCGGCTGGATGGCAGCGAACAGGAGTTTCGCGGACATATCTTTGCCGAAGGGGCGTTCAACATTCGGCCGGGCTGGAATTGGGGCTTCGCCGTCGAGCAAGTCAGCGATGACCTCTATACACGTCGTTATGACATCCAGGGTGAGAATGTCGAACGGGGCCTGTATGCCGGACAACCGCGCTACTTGCTGAATCAGTTATATACTCAGGCACAAAGCCAGAACTGGTATTTTGACACGTCCTTGCTGACCTTCGAGACCAACCGGGAAGGCGACTCGGATGCGCGCCTGCCGAAAGCGCTGCCTCTGCTGTTTGGCGAACGCATTTTTGACTATGGCGATTATGGCAGCCTCGCCGTATCCGGATCCACCGCGATTCTGGACCGCGAAATCGGAGTAGACAGCTATCGAGCCTCTGGCGGACTGGATTGGTCGGCGTCTCGGGTCTTGCCCGGTGGCGTGTTGATCAGCCCGTTCGCGGAAAGCCGGTTTGACTATTACGAAATCGACGATCCGGATAATCTGGATGTCTCTTCGATCTCGCGCGGTGTGGCCACTCTGGGAACGCGACTGTCCTATCCGCTCTATCGTCCCGGGAAGACAGTAGATATCTTGATCGAACCAGAGGCGATGATTGCCTACGGCACCTCCGGAGCAAATGACGAAGATATTCCGATCGAAGACAGTCTGTTCTACGAACTGGACGAAACGTCCTTGTTTGAAGCCAATGCGGCGTCCGGATTCGACACTTATGAAGGTGGCTCAAAGGCTTCTTTGGGCGCCTCCGTTTCAGCAAAGTGGAAGAATGGCATGACCATCTCGGCGCTGGGAGGTCGGCGTTGGAGGGATATGTCCGACCCGGTATTCGATGTCGGATCCAATCTCGATGGCACTGTGTCTGATTGGGTTGCGGGCGCGTCGGCGAGTTTTGGCAGCCCCTTGCAAATCGAAACGCGGGTACGTCTCGACGATGACGATTTCTCGCTGAACCGCATCGATGCGCGCGTAAAGACGAATTTTTGGCGATTCCGGGCGGACACGCGCTACTATAATATTGCAGGCGATGTTACGGATTCCGGTTTCAGCGACGAAGGCGTGACGGTTACGGCGGACTTCAAGGTTACTGACAATTACTATTTCCTCTACAGCCTCAGCCGCGATATTTCCGGCCGGGCCAATGCAAGTGGGCGCACCAGCGACCCTCGCGATATCCGGCAGACGCTGGGGGTCGCCTATGAAGATGACTGTTCCCGCTTTGAGATTTCGTTCCAGCGCTCCGAGGCGATTGACCGAACGCTTGGGCCGGAAGATTCAATTCAATTCAGATTTGCGCTCAAAACCCTCGGTGGCATTGGCTCGAGTGACGTCGACTGACAAAAACGGGCCACTTGACACATTGCAGCCATCTCCGTTGCGCATTGTTCAGCAGTCGTTATGTTTCGCACAACTATGATGCGGTCGTAAAACCCGCTGGAGATAGAGTATGATTCGATCAATTGCATTGGCATCTGTGATGGCGATTTGCGCCACCGGCGCTGCGTGCGCACAAACCGACCTCCCAACGGCCCCGTCGCCCCAGCAAATCGAGGGAATTATCGCCGTCGTGAATGATGACCCGATCTCATTCACTGATGTCCGACAGCGCGCACAATTGCTCCTGCTCAGCCTGGGCGGGCAGCAACCCACTCAGGAGCAGATTCAGCAGGTCACAACGCAGGCTCTGGAGCAACTCATCGACGAGAAACTGCAATTGCAGGAAGCGGCGGAATATGAAGTCGAAGTCTCGGATGATGACATTGCCAATTCCATCAATCGGCTTGCTCAGCAATCAGGAATTACTCGCGATATCCTCGTCCAGAGCTTAATTCAATCCGGAATCAATCCAGCCAGTCTGGAAGAGCAGACCCGCGCTGATATTGCCTGGCGCCGCATCATGGGCGGCCTCTATGGATCACGCATCCGGATTTCAGACAATCAGATCAGTGAGCAAATCAAGCGGCTCCAAGCCGATGCGGAAAAAGAGCAGTATCTGATCTCGGAGATTTTCCTCTACGCGCCGGAAGACGCCGACAAGGCACAGGCCATGACGGCTGCGAATTCGATTGTCGATCAGCTGCGTGCTGGCGCCCAGTTCCAACTGGCGGCGCAACGATTCTCTTCCGCCCCGACAGCGGCCACTGGCGGCGATATGGGGTGGGTCGTCATTGATGATTTCGATGATGCGCGCGTTGATATTTTACGCAGCATGGAAGGTCCTGGAATCACCAGCCCGGTACAGGTGGAAGACGGCGTTTACATCCTGGAAATTCGCGCGAAGCGCGATCCTTCCGACTCAACGACGCTGGTTGATGTTACCCGCATCACTGTGAATGACGGCACGGAAGACAGTTTGAAGGCGGCTCTGGCCGAGATTTCTGACTGTTCAGAGATTGAAGCGGTGGTCGAGGCGGATGAAAATCTGCGTTCGGTCTCTCTGACCGATCTTGACGTCGAAGATCTGGGGCCTGAAGGGCGCTCCATGGTTCTGTCGACTGAAATCGGACAGAGCACGGATATTTTTGCGCAATCCGGCACGCTTGCCACCATGTTTGTTTGCGATCGCAAGAATGATGTCGAAGCAGTGCCAGATCGTTCGCAGGTTGAAGACCGGCTGTATAGTGAACAACTCGGCATGATTTCCGAACGCAGCTTGCGTAACCTGCGTCGCGAAGCGACGATTATTCGGCGCCAGTAGTTTTCAGTGAGCCACGCACTCGCGCCTCTTGCCGTGACAATGGGCGATCCTGCCGGCTCTGGTCCACACATCACCATGGCGGCCTGGACTGCGCGGGGGTCGCATCCGCTGCATCCCTTTTTTGTGATCGCAGATCCGCGGCTGTTTGGGGATAAGGTCCCGCTCAGAATGATAGAGACCCCGAGTGAGGCGCTGGATTGCTTCTCGGACGCCCTGCCCGTTCTGCCACAACAAATGGACGCTTTCGACAAACTCGTGACCGGTACGCCTTCTGGCGAATATGCCAGCGCTATTATTGACAGCATCGAGATCGCCACCAAGCTCACCTTGAACGGAGACGCTTCCGGCGTGGTGACCAATCCAATTTCAAAAGCGGTATTGTACGATCAGGGATTCGAACATCCGGGTCACACGGAATTCATCGCAAGCTTGTGTCAGACCGCTTCGTCATCCTCGGTTAGACCTATCATGATGCTGGTTGGAGGGGGCCTGCGCGTGGCTTTGGCGACGATACATGTCCCACTCATGCGGGTGCTGAACCACCTTACCCCCGAAACCCTGATTGAAACGGCGCGCATAACTCATCAGGCCTTGCGCAGCGATTTCGGCATTTCTGCCCCCCGCCTCGCGTTTACCGGTCTGAACCCTCATGCCGGTGAAGGTGGGACCATCGGCACGGAGGAGCGCGATTTGATCAATCCGGTTGCCAGGACATTGCGTGATGAGGGGCTCGACATCACGGATGCACGGTCAGCAGATACTGTGTTCCATGAGGCCTTGGATGGCCAGTTTGATGCCATCATCGCCATGACGCATGATCAGGGTCTGATCCCTGTCAAAACGCTGGATATGTGGGGCGGTGTAAACACGACCCTGGGGCTGCCAATCATTCGAACCAGTCCGGACCACGGGACCGCCTATGAAGCGGCGGCGGCCGGGACCTGCCGTCCGGATAGTTTGATCGCCGCACTCAAACTCGCTGCAGAACTCGCGCAGAACAGAGTCCGCGCACAATGACGGACCGTCCAGAGCTGACACAGGCCCCGGCGCGAAAAGCGCTGGGTCAACATTTTCTGTTTGATCCAGACATCCTGCGACGCACGGCGCTCGCCGCCGGATCAGTCGAAGGACGGGATGTTATCGAAGTCGGCCCTGGACCCGGTGGCCTGACGCGGGCGTTGCTTGATCAAGGTGCAAAAACTCTGACCTGTATAGAAGCGGACAGCCGGTTCGCTGACGCCCTTCGCGCTTGGCCAGAATTCGATACCTCCCGCTTATCCGTGATCGAGGCGGATGCCCGGAAGGTGGATTGGGAAAATCTGCCCGCGGTGCAAAGCGCGACTGCGCCTGTCATGATTATCGCGAACCTGCCCTACAATGTCGGCACCCCGCTCTTAATCAGCTGGCTTAAAGCCAGATCCTGGCGGGGAGAAATGGCCCTCATGTTCCAGAAGGAAGTCGCGTTACGCACCTGCGCGCGGCCGGCAGAGGCACATTATGGACGTCTGGCTGTGCTGACAGCTGCCGTATGCGATGCAGCGATCGCGTTCACATTGCCGCCTGGCGCCTTTCGTCCGCCGCCGAAAGTAGACAGCGCTGTAGCAGTGTTTCGACCCCTTTCTGCAGGAGAGAGATTCCACGATCTCGACAGTCTTGAACGGGTGACGAAAGCCGCCTTTGGTCAAAGACGTAAAATGCTGAGAGCGTCACTGAAATCTCTCGCAAAAACAGTGCAGCTTTCCCCTTTGCAGTGGCTCGAATCCTGCGACGTTGACCCAACGGCACGCGCAGAAACTCTGACCCAGGATCAGTTCAGAGCCCTCGCGCGTCATTATGGGGAGGCCCGGTCGTGCGCCTGAATCTGACCGTTGAAGACATGTTTCTTGAGCTGGATCCGTGTGCGGGTGGAAGCGTCAGCGCTCTGCGTCAGCGCGGTCTGGATATATTACGACCGGCGCCGGAACGGATCGGTCCGGCATTTGATCCGCTACAATATTCGTCGTTTGCGATGGTACCGTTCGCTGGACGGATCCATCATGGAAGATTCGAATTGGCAGGACGTGCAATTGATCTCCCAAAGAATTTTCCACCCGAACCGCACACCATTCATGGACATGGGTGGCACGTTCCCTGGAAAACGGACAAGATCGACAAGTCATCCGTCTCGCTCATCTATCGTCACAGTGCAGACGCCTGGCCTTGGGATTATGTCGCGCAACAAACCTTTGAACTGCGACCTGACGGATTGGTCGTGACGCTCTTGTTGACCAATAAGGGTGACAGCGAAATGCCGGCTGGCCTTGGTTGGCATCCCTACTTTCCACGGCAGGGAGCCAAATTGTACTTGCCTACCACGCATCAATGGACGCCAGATGAAGGGACTGGACAGAATACACCTGCATCTATGGCAGCCGATGATGACCTGACGACCGGACGATTGATCGACGAGCTTAATCTCGACACAACGTTTTCTGTCAGCGCAGATACAGTTCGGATGGTGTGGCCGACCCATTCAATCAAAATGACTTCCGACCCAGTATTTTCGTTCGCGACAGTCTTCGTTCCGCAGGACGCAAATTACTTTTGTGTAGAGCCCATCAGCCATACCCCTAATGCGGTGAACAGTTCACTTCCCGCCGAGTTGACCGGGTTCAGAACACTCGCGCCGGGCGAAACCCTGTCAGGTTCCATCGCCTTCGAGGTTGAGCACTAAAGCTCGCCAAGCAGGCGACGGACATGGTCTTCGAGTTTGTGCTCTCGCAGGCGCTTGGTCCGTTCGACAAGAAGAATGCGACGCAATTTGCCATAAGCTTCGTCGAGATCGTCATTGACGATGCAATAATCGTATCGGCGCCAATGTAGAATTTCAGCCTGCGCATCTCGCATACGACGCGCCACCATGTCCGGCGTCGACCCTTCGCGCGCGGAAAGGCGCTGTTCGAGGGCTTCAATGCTCGGCGGCAAGACAAAGACCGAAACACAGTCATTTGGCATCTGATCATGCAGCGCATCGGCGCCCTGCCAGTCGACATCAAACAGAACATCATTGCCGATCTCGAGCTGTGCGACGGTGTCCGCGCGCGGCGTGCCATAGTAGCGATCAAAGACCTTCGCCCATTCCAGGAATTCGCGACCGGCAATCATATTCCGAAAGTCGGGTTCAGATTTAAAGTGGTAATCGACGCCATCTTTCTCATTTGGCCGCGGTTCCCGCGTTGTCGCTGAAACCGAGAGAACAACGTCGTCGAACTCTTTCATCAACATGCGCGCCAGCGTGGTTTTTCCAGCGCCGGAAGGACTGGAGATGACCAGCATGAGGCCGCGACGGGGATCGTGATCCTGACTATTCGACATTCGCGGCTTGCTCCTTGAACTGATCAACAACGCTTTTGAGCGCGAGACCGGTATTCGTCAAATCGAGAGCTGCCGATTTCGAGCAAAGCGTGTTTGCTTCGCGGTTCAATTCCTGTGCGAGAAAGCCGAGATCCCGGCCAACGGCCTCGTTAGCTTCGATCAGCGTTTGACCCCGCGCGATATGAGCCTCCAGTCGGTCGAGTTCTTCTGTGACATCGGCTTTGGTCGCGAGGACCGCGATCTCAGTCACCAGACGTTCGTCCGAAACCTCGCCCTCGGTGTCGAATTCGGCAATGCGTTGACGGTACTTCTCAGCAATCGATGATTTTTGCGCTTCTGCATACTGAACGGCCTCCTGACGGAGACGATCCATTTCGGACAATTGTCCAGTCAAAACGTTGGATAATTCGGCGCCTTCCTGGGTCCGTGCCGCCGCAAGCTCTGCGATCACTTGAATGCCTGTGGCGCGCAATTCCTCGACCGCGCCATCCACGTCCACCAAATCGCGTAAAGACAATGTATCCGCCTCAACGACCCCTTTGATCCCCATCAATGTCGCCAAGGCTGGTCCGGTGGCCAGGGCACCTTCAGCTTTCTCATAGGCAGTCATGAGGGTCTGCAAGACCTGTTCGTTTACGGAAACGGCTTCTGCCCCCGCGAGTTCGATTCGGAGGGCGATCTGCAAGTTTCCGCGACTGAACGCATCGCTGGCGGCCTTGCGCACGGCCTTTTCAACCCCTTCTAGTCCTGAAGGCGAGTTCAGGCGCACATCCAATCCGCGCCCATTGACGCTGCGTGCTTCCCAATGCCAGTTGCCCCATTCCGCTTCGCCATTCACACGCGCAAAGCCGGTCATCCCTGATAAACCCATCAATTCTCCCGTTCGCGATTGATCTCGCCGCGTTCATAGGCGCGATAAGCCGCGACATTTCTTTGATGTTCGGCATAGGTCTCTGCGAAAAGATGTCCACCCTTACCGTCGGCAACGAAGAAGACATAGTCGGTTGATGGGGGATCAAGGACGGCGGCGATCGCATCCCGCCCAGGATTGCAGATCGGTGTCTTTGGCAGGCCATCCATCTGATAAGTGTTCCAGTCCGTCGCGCGATTGATTTCGGACCGGTACAGCGTGCGACGCTGACCCTGATTATTGTAAAGCGGCTCGCCGCGGGACACGCCGTAAATGATCGTCGGATCGCTTTCCAGGCGCATGCCCTTTTTCAATCGCCCGACAAAGAGACCTGCGACAATTGGGCGTTCATCCGCGCTGGCGGTTTCCTTTTCGACCACTGAAGCAAGGATCACAGCTTCATATGGCGTCGAGATGGGCAGATCCGCCTGTCTTGTGTCCCAAATCTCTTCGAGCAGCGCATCCTGGGCCGTCTCCATACGCTCAATGAATTGCGTGCGCGTGGTCTCGGCGCCAAAAGCATAAGTATCTGGCAGGAGCACGCCTTCCGCGTATTCGCGCTCTGGCATGTCGCCCTTGAGATTGGTATCCGCCTCGACGCGGCGCAGGATTTGCGCCGTTGTCAGGCCTTCCGGAATGGTCAGACGAAACCGAATCACATCGCCTTTGACCAATTGTTCGAGCACTTCGCTGACGCTCGCCCGGGCCGGGATGACATAAGCGCCAGCCTTGATGTCGCTTTCAACGCCATCAACGCGCGCCTGCAGGCGAATAACCCGCTCATCCTCGATCAGGCCTTCCAGTTGAAGACGATCAGCAATGCTTGCAAAGCCTTCGCCGCGCTCAACAGTAAAATTGGTTTCCTGTGCCGCAGGGCCTGGTTTGACGACTTCATTCTTCAGCCAGAACCAGCCATAGCCAGCGGCGCCGCCAGCCAGGATTGCGAGTATGATAATCAGCGCCAAAAGCGCTTTGATGAGACGCATCATCGTTTAGTCCCGATTTTGGCCCGCCCCATTAAGTCGTCGCTGTACTCGCCAGCCTAGTCAACCTGCTTCAAGATGAGCGATGCGTTAGTTCCACCAAAGCCGAATGAGTTCGTCATCGCGGCGCGCACTGTCGCTTTCTTGGCTTTGTGCGGAATCAGATCGATCGGCGACTCAACACTGGGATTGTCGAGATTGAGGGTTGGCGGCATCACCTGATCCCGGATCGCCATGGCGCAGAATGCTGTTTCAATCGCGCCGGCCGCGCCGAGCAAATGCCCAACCGCTGACTTGGTCGAAGACAGAGACAGATTCGGTGAGTGATCGCCAAAAAGCCGTTCCACCGCCCCGACTTCACCTTCGTCCCCGCGCGGGGTCGACGTGCCATGGGCATTTACATAATCGATTTGATCGAGCTCGAGGCCGAGATTCCGCTTGGCGTGATCAGCGGCCATTTTCATCGCACGATAACCACCCTCAGCGCCTTCGGCTGGCGCGGTAATATGATGCGCATCGCCGGTCAGGCCATAGCCCGCCACTTCCGCGTAGATCTTGGCACCGCGCGCCTTGGCATGCTCGTATTCTTCCAGGACGAGGATCGCAGCGCCCTCTCCCATAACGAACCCATCGCGACCTTCATCATACGGACGTGACGCCCGTTTTGGCTCGTCATTATATTTGGTCGACATCGCTTTCGCGGCACAGAAGCCTGCAATTGCGAGTTCACAAATCACTGCCTCGGAGCCGCCTGCAACCATGACATCAGCATCGCCATACTGAATCAGCCGTGCAGAATCGCCGATCGCGTGCGCGCCAGTCGCACAAGCGGTGACAACTGAGTGATTTGGCCCCTTGAAGCCATGTTTGATCGAGACCTGGCCAGACGCCAGATTGATCAAGGCTGAGGGAATGAAGAAGGGGCTCACCTTGCGCGGCCCGTTCTCATACAGATTGATCGAAGAATCATAGATGCTTTGAAGGCCGCCAATTCCGGAGCCGATCAAAACACCTGTACGTTCCTTATCCTCATCGGTCTCAGCGACCCAACCGGCATCTGCGACCGCTTCATCAGCGGCACCGATTGCATAGAGGATAAATTCATCGATACGGCGACGTTCCTTGGCGGTCGCCACCGCATCAGGGTCAAACGCATGCGGGTCATCTTCAGACCCGCCGCCGCGGCCACTTTTGTACGGGACCTGGAAAGCAATCTTGCAGGCAGTGTTGGCCGGATCGAACGTGTCGATCGGGCCAGCACCGGATTCCCCTGCAATCAATCTTTCCCATGACGCTTCTCTGTTCGCAGCCAGAGGCGAAATGATACCAATTCCGGTAATGACAACGCGGCGCATATGTCAGCCTCTAACCGACGTGAGCGTTGATGTGAGACACCGCATCGCCAACCGTGCGGATATTTTCCTGCACATCGTCCGGGATCTCGATGTTGAACTCTTCTTCAAACGCCATGACCAGCTCGACCAGGTCGAGTGAGTCAGCGCCCAGATCGTCGATAAAGCTTGCGCTCTCAACAACCTTGTCTCCCTCTACGTCGAGATTTTCGACAACAATTTTTTTAACACGCTCAAGAACGTCAGACATGGATACCTCTCTGATATTGTCTGATGGATAGGCTTCTGTGGGCCATGGTGTTGCCGTTAGCACACACTTTGTGACAACGCCAAGCCCCGCAGACTGTTGAAAGTGCGATGAATTGGGGGATTTCCCTAAATCATCGCCATCCCACCGTTCACATGTAGGGTCTGGCCCGTCACATATGAAGCTTCATCGGAGGCAAGATATACAGCTGCCGCTGCAATATCTGTCCCGACCCCCAATCGACCGGACGGAATTTGCCCCAGAAGCAGCTCTTTTTGAGCGTCTGGAAGCACATCTGTCATCGGTGATTCGATAAATCCGGGTGCGATCGTATTCGCTGTAATGCCCCGGCTCGCGACTTCCTGCGCGAGAGATTTGGTAAAGCCAATCATACCCGCTTTGGAGGCGCAATAATTGGATTGCCCCGGATTTCCAGTGACGCCAACGATCGATGCGATACCGATGATTCGGCCGCCACGCGCCTTCATCATCGGGCGCACAGCCTTGCGACATAGACGGAAATAACTTTCGAGGTTTACCCGGATAATATCTTGAAAATCCTCATCTTTCATCTGCATGAGGAGTTTATCACGGGTCACGCCTGCATTCGCGACCAGAATGTCCAGCTTGCCGCCGGCTTCGATGGCCTGACCAACCAGGGCATCGGCCTGTTCCGGATCTGACAGATCGCATGGCAGGATATGCATGCGGTCACCCAGCTCGCTGGCCAGCGCTTCCAGTTTCTCAACCCGGCGACCGGATAGCGCCACATCAGCGCCTGCGGCATGCATGGTCCGCGCAATCGATTCGCCGATGCCACCGGTCGCGCCGGTCACCAATGCGGTTTTTCCTGTTAAATCGAACATTCTGCCCTCTCCTGCCTCTTATCCGTTGAGCCGTTCTGCAATGGCGGCAATTTCTTCTGGCGTGCCCATCGTCATGCCTTCCAGCGCGCGCACCGTTCGGCGGTTCATCACGCTCAAAACTTTTCCGGCGCCGGCTTCGATGGTCGCTTCAACCCCTTGCTCGGCCATGAATTGAACCGATTCGGTCCAGCGGACCTGCCCTGTGACCTGTTCCACCAGCTGTTTGCGGATGGCTTCGGGATCAGTACCGGCTGTCGCGGTGACGTTCGCGACCAGAGGCGCGCTTGGGGCCTGAATGGAAATATTGGCCAAGGCTTCCGCCATCGCATCAGCCGCTGGCTGCATCAATGAACAGTGAAACGGCGCAGAAACCGGCAACAAAACCGCTTTCTTCACGCCCGCATCTTTCGCGCCCGAGATGGCCAGCTCAACCGCTGGCTTGGCGCCGGAAATAACAATTTGGCCTGGCGCATTGTCGTTTGCGATTTCGCACGGACCTTCGGAGGCCCCATTGGCGCACAGGGCTGCGGCCTGTTCCGGGCTGGCGCCCAGAAGCGCGGCCATCGCCCCCTGATCGGCCGGAACCGCGTCCTGCATGGCATTGCCGCGAATACGAAGCACCTTGGCGCAATCACCGACAGAGATCGCACCCGCCGACGCGAGGGCGGAATACTCGCCGAGGGAATGCCCGGCAATGAAAGCCGCCTTGTCCGCCCCGATGCCGTGGGCACTTTCAAGCGCCCGCATCGCCGCCACGCTAACCGCCATCAACGCCGGTTGGGTGTTCGCGGTGAGCTTGAGCTCTTCCTCTGACCCCGTCCAGATCAGATCGGACAACCCCTGTCCCAGGGCGTCATCGACTTCTTCGAAAACAGCTTTTGCGGCCGGGAAGGCGTCGGCGAGGTCTTTGCCCATGCCGATGAACTGGCTGCCCTGTCCCGGGAAAATAAACGCAAACTTGGTCATATGCGCTCCTCAACTCTATTTGGCGCCCGCTTAAGACGCTGCGCCAAAGTACGCAAGTATCGGGTGGTAGAACATTTCTGCGGGTTTTAGGATGGGTTGAACCGCAAGAGAGATATGATGTCCGATCAAACCACGAAAGCCGAACAGTTTCGAGACCTCCATAAATCGGGCTGTTTCATCATTCCCAATCCCTGGGACGCCGGATCTGCCAAGCTGATGACCAATATGGGGTTCAAGGCCCTTGCCAGCACCAGTTCAGCCTTCGCCCGGTCCACAGGCGTCAACGATTATGAGCTCAC
Source organism: Pseudomonadota bacterium (assembly GCA_039033355.1). Classification (GTDB taxonomy): domain Bacteria; phylum Pseudomonadota; class Alphaproteobacteria; order Caulobacterales; family Hyphomonadaceae; genus Henriciella. The sequence goes on from JBCCCT010000086.1 coordinate 12,671, forward strand.
TCGCGACCAGGTGCTCGCGCATGTTTCGGACCTCTGCCGGGCGAGCCCCTTACCGGTCTCGGCGGACCTTGAAAACGGGTTCGGGAACTTGCCGGAAGCCTGTGCGGAGACCATCCAGCTGGGCGCAGAGGCCGGCCTGGTTGGCGGCTCGATCGAAGACTATACCGGCACACCAGGACAACTCTACGAAATCGGGCTCGCAAAGGAACGGGTCGCGGCCGCCGTGGAAGTCGCGCGCAACTTGCCCTTTCCGTTCACCCTGACTGCGCGCGCTGAGAACCACTTTACGGGAGATGGCGATCTCGCGGACAGTATCAAACGTTTGCAGGCCTATCAGGAGGCTGGCGCGGATGTGCTTTATGCGCCCGGTTTACGCTCAATCGCCGACATCAAAAGCGTTCTGGCCTCGGTGGATCGGCCGATTAACATCCTGCGTGGACCGAAAGACGGGCTGGTTCCGATTGATGAATTGGCCGAGTTGGGCGTGCGCCGGATCAGTCTGGGTGGATCCCTTGGGATCGTTGCGATGGAGGCAGTGTTCAAGGCGTGTCACGAGCTGCTGGAAACGGGGACTTATGACTATACGCAGGACGCGACACCGGCATCCAGGATCATCTCGCTCATGGTGGACGGATAAAAGTCGCTGGAGGCCTTTGTTTCCTGCACGAACAGGCTTGATTTTACCCCCTGTCTGCGCTTTAAGCCGCGCTTCGCAAGGTTTGCGGTCCTCAAACTCGGAATGAGCCGAATGCGAGGGGCCATCGTGGAAGGGTTTTCCCGCCCATCTGCGCCGCAAGCTAAACTTTAGGGAAAGACAATATGGCATTATATGAGCACGTCCTCATCGCGAGGCCGGACATCTCACCTGCACAGGTCGAGGGTCTGATGGAAGAGCTCTCAACCTTCCTCGACAAACAAGGCGCAAAAGTCGCGAAGTCCGAATATTGGGGCCTTCGCAATCTTTCGTACCAGATCAACAAGCAGCGCAAGGGACACTATTCCCTGTTCAACATCGACGGCCCTGCCGATGCGATCCACGAGTTGGAACGCGCGCACCGCCTGTCAGATGACATCATGCGCTACATGACCATCAAAGTAGAAGAGTTCGACGAGAACCCGTCTCCGATGATGAGCCGCAAAAATCGTCGTGACGACTAGAAGAAGGAACTGAGATTATGGCTTCTAGAAACACAACTGGCATGAACATCACCAACATTCCGGCCCGCCGGTCTTTTGGTCGTCGTCGTAA
>JBCCCT010000087.1:0-13728 GCA_039033355.1 Pseudomonadota bacterium
GCGATCACTTGTCCGCCAAAGACCCGCTGATTGGTCTCGTTTTCCGGGCTCTGGCCGCGGAAAAGATCAACCTCAAGACGTTCGAGGTCCATCAAATGTAGCAAATCGCCAACAGGATCAGACATTTTCAGACCTCTTTCGGAATAAATATTGCTGCGCACGGTGTAACAGCTATGCCAGATACTGGAAACGTCGGCACTTACAACCTAGGTGTCGTAAAGAAAACAGTGGGTTGGACACGAAAGGCGCGTAGAATGGGGTTTGTTGAAACCATCAGGCGGGAGGCAAACACGCTTCTCACCTTGCAACGAGTTAAGAAATGGACCGGCGACATTGCGCCAGACTCCTCAAATCTCGTGGCCGATGATTTTGAATCTGTGGTCGACAAATTCCCCAATAATGTCGCCTGGCGCTTTGAAGGCCAGCTGACCACTTATGCCGAAATGGATGCACTCGCCAATAAGATGGCGAACTGGGCCCTCGGCCTGGGCCTGCAGACCGGTGATGCTGTCGCGCTGTTCATGGAGAACCGGCCCGAATATGTCTCGATCTGGTATGGCCTGGCAAAGATCGGGGTCGTGGTGGGCCTGATCAATCACAATCTGACCGACAAGGCGCTGGCGCATTGCGTGAATATTGCCGACGCCAAGCTGATCATTACCGGCACCGATCAGGACGAGGCGGTGCGCAGTGCAGCCGGTCTGTTTGAGGGCGATCCAAAAGTCTGGTCCTATGGTGGTCAGGAAGGCAATAATCTTGTCGCAGCCCTGGCTGGCGCGTCTGACAAGCGTCCAGCGCGCGATCATCGCGCCCATCTGCGCGGCAAGGATATGTGCCTTTACGTCTATACGTCCGGCACTACGGGCTTGCCAAAGGCGGCGCGCCTGACCCAGGCCCGCACGCAAGGCATGATGCGGTCCTTCATTGGCACCAACAAGATTACATCGCGCGATCGGGTCTATATCACGCTGCCGCTCTATCACGGCACAGGCGGCCTATGCGGCGTCGGCCAGGCCTTGATGACCGGCGCCAGCGTCATACTGCGCAAGAAATTCTCGGCCAGCAAATTCTGGGACAATGTCACCGATCAGGGCGCGACGGCCTTTGTCTATATTGGGGAACTGTGCCGGTATCTGGTCAATTCACCGCCGCATCCGAAAGAGCGCGCGCACAAGCTGCGCACCGGATTTGGCAATGGCTTGCGTCCGGACATCTGGGAAGAATTTCTGACCCGATTCAATATTCCGCATGTCTGCGAATTTTATGGCTCCACCGAAGGCAATGTCAGCTTCCTCGGCTTTGATGGCAAGATTGGCGCCGTCGGTCGGATTCCCAGCTATCTTGAAAAAAGCGTGTTCGGACATGTCGCCTTCGTGAAGTTCGACATTGTCGAGGAAGAGCCGATCCGCGGCAATGATGGCTTTTGCATCAAGGCGGTGCCCGGTGAACCGGGCGAAGCGATCGGCAAGGTCGGTGATGACGCCCGCACCCGGTTTGAAGGCTATAATGATGCCGAGGCGACCAAGAAGAAAATCCTACGCGACGTATTCGAGGAAGGCGACATGTGGTTCCGGACCGGCGACCTGTTGTCAAAGGACGAGCTTGGCTATGTCTTTTTTGTCGATCGCATTGGCGACACGTTCCGCTGGAAGGGCGAGAATGTCTCGACCAATGAAGTCGCGGAATTTGTCGCTCGTGCGCCGGGCATTGCGACGGCCAATGTCTATGGTGTGTCGATTCCGGGCACGGACGGTCGCGCTGGTATGGCCGCTATCACCACCAAGGGCGATGTCGATTTTGACACGCTCTATGCCTGGCTGAGTGAGCACTTGCCGAAATATGCGATCCCGGTCTTCATCCGCATCCAGAAAGATGCCGACACGACCGGCACGTTCAAATATCGCAAGGTCGAACTGGTCAAGGAAGGGTTTGATCCCGAAGCGGTCGACGAGCCGCTCTGGTATTATGATCCGGAGACCAACAAGTATGAGCCCCTCACGGTCGATGCGCATGAGACGATTCGATCCGGCGCGGTGAAGTTCTGATGCGCGCGGCCATCGCCCCGATCCTGTTGGTCCTGGCAGGATGCAGCGGTGGCGGCGATGCGGCGCCGAGCGCGGAATATTTCGAGCGACTGACGCAGCTTTGCGACGGGCAGGCCTATGCTGGTCGTCTGGTCAGCAATGATGAAGCAGACGCAGATTTCCAGAATATCGAGATGACCATTGGTCCCGCCAGTTGTACCGGACTGATGGTCCGTATCCCGTTCCGCGTCGGCGAGGACCGGTCGCGGACCTGGGAAGTTACGCGAACGACGGATGGCATCCGATTGAAACACGACCATCGCCATCGCGATGGAACTGAAGATGTTCTGACCCAGTATGGCGGCGACAGCGACGACAGTGTCACCTCTGGCCGACACGATTTTCCGGCGGATCAGGAAACCAAGGACTTGTTTATTCGTGAGGGGATTGAAGTCTCAACGCAGAATACCTGGTCCGTGGAGATCGAGCCCGGACAACTATTCGCTTATCAGATGAGTCGCCCCAACCGCCTCTTCCGGGTCGAGTTCGATTTGACCGAAGCCACAGATTTGCCGCCACCGCCCTGGGGCGAAGCACCGGTCGAATGAGCGATTCTGACGCTCCCAAGGGGCGGGTCCTGATCATTGCCGGCTCCGACAGTGGCGGGGGTGCTGGCATTCAGGCCGACCTGAAAACCGTGACCATGCTTGGCGGCTATGCCATGACGGCGATCACCGCCATTACCGCTCAGGACACAACTACCGTGCATGGTGTCTGGCCGGTCGCGATTGATGCGGTAACACAACAGATGCGGGTCTGCCTGACAGATATTGGTGCGGATACGATCAAGACCGGCATGCTGGGGACAGCGGACCTGGTCGATCAGGTCGCCGAGACGATTGACGACCTGGCCCGCACGGTGCCGCGCATTGTTGACCCGGTCATGATTGCCACGTCAGGCGACCGATTGGTGGATGAGCGCGCCGTCAGCGCAATCGCTGCAGTGATGGTGCCCGGCGCCGCCTTGGTCACCCCGAATGCGCCCGAAGCCGAAGTGCTGACCGGCAAGGCTGTGGATGGCGTGAATGGCCAGAGACGTGCGGCCGAGTCCTTGCTTGAGCAAGGCGCCAAAGGGGCGCTGGTCAAAGGCGGGCACATACCCGGCGCGGTGATCCATGACGTCCTGCAAACCGAGCATGGGGAATGGATTTTCGAATCGGCCCGGATTGAAACCGAGTCCACACATGGCACAGGCTGTACGCTGGCCAGCGGGTGTGCGGCATTGCTGGCGCAAGGCCAGGCCATGCCCGAGGCGGTTGAAGCGGCGCGCACCTATTTGCAAAAGGCGCTGCAACACGCGCCCGGCCTCGGCAAAGGGCATGGTCCCGTTGCGCACAACTGGTCTGTCACGGTCGAGACGGACTGATCAGCAGCACTCATCGATCGCTTAGAAATCATGGTTTGTGCCAGCAGGCGCGGTGTGACAGCTATCAGGGCTGACACAGGAGGCCATTATGTCGACGATCCCATTTGTTCAGATTGATGCATTTGCCAGCCAGCCATTTGAAGGCAATCAGGCCTGCGTGATGCCACTCGATTCGTATTTGCCGGATGCAACGCTGCAAAGCATTGCGGCGGAGAATAATGTTGCGGAGACCGCCTTCATCGTGGCTGCGGGCGACGGTGTCTGGGAATTGCGCTGGTTCACACCAACCGTTGAAGTGCCGCTATGCGGGCACGCGACATTGGCGGCTGGGCATTATCTCTACACACATAGCGGGTTTGACGGCGCGCAGATCACCTTCCGGACGCGGCAGTCCGGTGACCTGTTCGTGTCGCGTCTGGAGGATGGCCGACTGGAAATGGATTTCCCGGCACAGCCCGTGCAGGAAGTCACACCGGATGCCGCCATCACCGAAGCCCTTGGCGGCGCGCCGATCCGCGCCTTTGCTGGCCCGTGCTATGTCGCGCTCTACGAAACAGCAGCCGAGATTGTCGCGCTTGAACCGGATCTGGAGCGTTTGAAAGCGCTTGGCGATCGCAACGCCATATGGGGCCTTGGCAATGCGGGTTGTCTGGCACTGGACGGGGATGGTGTGGATGTCACCAGCCGCTTCTTCGCGCCTGGCAGTGGTATCCCGGAAGACCCGGCAACAGGCTCCTGGCATTGCCTGATTTCACCGCTGGCAGCGGACGTGTCCGGCAAAACGGAAATCAGCTGTTTCCAGGCCTATCCCGGGCGTGGGGCGCAGATCGAAACCGCTCTGATGGGCGATCGGGTCAAAGTGCGCGGGCGCAGCGTCACCGTGATTGAGGGCCAGTTCAGGCTTTAGCCGCCACGGCCAGCTTGCGCTGCGACAGCCAGACGCCGCCCAGGATCAGGATGAAGGCCAGCAGTGCGTTCCAGCTCTGGACTTCGCGAAAGGCGAGATATCCGACCACGGCTGAGAAAATCGGAATCGTATAGCCGGTCATGGACAGGAAGGTCGCGCTCGTGCGTTGAATCAATAGCATATAGAAAACCGATGCCATCGCCGTCGGTCCGATCCCCAGTCCAATCACGCCCGTGATGGCGGCCGGGGATGGGGTCAGCGCGTCAAACTCCACAAATAAAAGCAAGGGCCAGGTTGTAACCGCGCCGAAGCACAAGAACCCGGCGGCAAAGATAAAGGGCGGGATGTCCCGTGCATACCGCGCGATGATAGTTGAAAACGCATAAAAGGCGGTCGCCATCAGACACAAAGCCTGGGCCAATACGCTTGCTGAGCCGAAAGAGGCGATCGCCTCGGGACCAAACAGCACCGCGACGCCAGCAAATCCGACCGCGACGCCGCCGGCTTTTGGCAGGCTGATGCGATCATCACGGAACAGGAAATGCGCCAACACAGCCACGAAAAGCGGCGCCGCTGCGACGTATAGCGCCGCGAGGCTGGAATCGACGGTCTGCTGGGCATTCGTGATCAGAAGAAATGGCATGGCCGTTCCGACAGTGCCCATAGCGGCCATAGCCAGCCACGGCTTCCAGGTGCGTAAAGGTGGCCATGTCTGACGGCTCAGCGTGGCAGCGATCAGCAGGACCACTGCGCCTATGGTCAATCGCACCGGAATGATGAATTCCGGTGGAAATCCGAGTTCAGGCTCTGATTGGCTGACGGCGAGACGGGTAAATCCGTAGGCACTCCCCCACAACGCGGTCAGAATCGCAAAGAGCGACCAATCCGTCAGTGTCCGATGTTCACGCGCCATTAGAGTGGTGGACTAATGCCGCCAACTCGCAGGTCAAGCATTCTGATTCTCAACTCCTTCGTGCCTTCGATACAAATAAATAGAACTTATTATAAGTTGATAAATCGATATATACTTATTTTAGGTAGTATATGAGGAGAAGGTGATAGAGTTTGCAGAATTATGACTATATAATTATTGGTAATAATATGGGCAGCCTGGCCTTTGCAGATACGCTTTTGTCAGGCAGCGACGCAACAATAGCTTTGATTGATGATGGAGAAAATGCCAGTCAGCATCGCCATCCCCTGCCGCGCGTCATCAGCAGCGGTCTGCGAGATGATAGCCTTGGGATTGCGTCTTTCACGTTGAATGACTGGCGCGCAACTCACTGTCCGCGTGAGGAAATCCCGTCTGATCGCAACGCCGATATTCAATCCTATTGCGCTCATATTCTGACCGAGAAAATGCTGCCGACCGGACGCGTTCACATCTTCGAAGAGACTGAACATCTTGGTGACGGGCGTATCCGATCAAAGGAGAATGGCGCCATTGAGGAACTGGTAGCGGGTCAGCGCATTGTCGACGCAAGGCGTTTTCCGGTCAGTTTCCATAAGCCCTTCATTCCCAACTTTTCGGTGGCGCCAGGTCTGACGGTCATTCGGCCCGTCAATCTGGATGCGGTGCTTAATCTGAACACTAGCGAATTCGATACATTCTGTGTTTTGGGCGGCGGGCGCGCGGGAACCGAAATGGTGTTGATCCTTCTAGACCTCGGTGTCCCGCATGAGAAAATTCGCTGGGTAAAATCTCGCGACCCCTGGATGCTGGCCCTGGCTGGAAAATTCGAGCCGGCGCCAGACGCGCATTATCAGATCCCTCTATTCCAAGAAATTATGAAAGCCATGGCCTATGCGTCAAACCCGGACGATTTGTGCTTGCGGCTGGAAGACCTCAAGATCATCGTGCGAACATCGGCAGATCGAGTGCCCAATTATTTCGTGCCGCATCTTATCACGCATAAAGACGCCCGGCGTTTGCAGACCGTCAAACATGTCATTCGCAAGGGACATGTACATGCCGTCTCAGAAATCGGCATGGTTCTTAGCCGCGGCGCGGTCCCCATGCCCGATCAATCTCTGTATCTGGATTGCACCGGGCCCGGCAGATTGGGCGTTAAGACGGGTCCCGTTTTCCGGAACAACCATATCACGCTTGCCGAGATCCGGTTATGTGATCCAAGTTTCAGCGCCGCCATGATCGCCGCGATCGAGCTGCTCGATCTGTCCGCGGAGGAAAAAAACAAGCTCTGCGTCCCCGTACGGGGCGATCGCGCGGCTGAACTGTTTCTGAGCAGCCTGCTTAATCAGCATGCCTGGTTTCACGATCCAGATCTGCGGGCGTGGCTCGAACATTGCCGCCTCGATCGCTGGCTGCAATCGACCGCGAAGCGACTCAATCAGACCAGGAAATTCCCGCCGGACCTGAGTGCCATGCGGGCCATCCTGCCGCGTGCGATCATCAATCTTGAATCCATGATTCAAACGGATGACGCCCCGATCAAACAACAGCTTTAGTGGACGGTGTCAGATCCATTCGCTGAGAGAAGGCGCGCTTGCTTGACCCAGCCATCGCGCTCAACCCGGCCTTTGAAGGCGAGATAATCGTCCACCCAATGCGCCTGATCGGCCGACCAGTCTGCAATCTGTTTGAAGTGATAGATGCCAAGCTCGTTCAATCGCCGAGACAATTTTGGTCCAACACCCTTGATACGCGTCAGATCATCCGCCGCCCCGTCCGGCACCGTCAGCGTGGCAGGACGCGCCTCGACAATCTGCGGGGCTTCCAAAGCACTCATTCTGGCGGTCAATCCGCCGGTCTGTCTCTGCAGCTTGTCAAACCAGTCAACAAGCGCTGACCCCGTCATGCTGTGCGGTACATTCATCCAGGCTGGATAGCTTTCCAGAAGCCGGGCAGTATTCTGCCAGTGACGCAGATTCATATCAGACAGCGTCCGCAAGAGTTCGCTGGCCAGCGTTTCAGCATCGGCATCAGATGCCGTCCGGCCCGTCCTGCCATTCAACTGGGCCATCATGATCTCGCCGGTGCGCTGTGAAAAGTCAGACCAGGTTTGTAAACTGGCCTGCCAATACCCGAAGGGAGACAGAGGCGTGGAATCTTCCGGAAGATCAGGTTTTGTCATGCTGGCACCCTTACTATGCTGCAGCGCACAATAACAAGCTCCAACATTCAGAGCAAGCATTTCCTAAGCGGGCAAACCAGTCTAGGAGCAGGCCTATGTCTGCGAATCTAAACGGAAAAGTACTGGTTTTCGACTCCGGGATGGGCGGTCTCACCGTGGCTCGGGAGATCCAGGCTTTGGCTCCGTATATCGCCGTCGACTATGCCGCCGATAGCGGCTTCTTCCCCTATGGCGAAAAATCAGACGCAGCCCTTAGACAGCGCCTGCCGGAAGTGGCCAAGGCGCTTTGCCAAGTGTCGAGACCAGACGTTTTCGTGATCGCTTGCAATACGGCCAGCACGTTGGCCTTGCCCGAAGTGCGGGCCGCGCTGGATATTCCGGTGGTCGGAACGGTTCCGGCCATCAAGCCGGCAGCTCAATTGACCCGCACCGGCACGATCGGATTGCTCGCCACGCCCGGGACCGTGCGACGCGCCTATACCGCCGAGTTGATCGAGGATTTTGCCAGCGGCGTGCGAGTCATCCTGCATGGATCCATCGCCCTGGTCAGAATGGCCGAACAGGTTGCCTCTGGTCATCCGGTACCACTGGAATCATTTCGCATCGCGCAGGCGCCGCTCTATGGCGCCGAAGGGGGTGATGCGATCGACACGGTGGTTCTGGCCTGTACCCATTTTCCCTTGATCCGGGGCGAATTGGCGGCAACCCTGCCGCAAGCGGTGAACTTTGTGGATAGTGGCGAGGCGATCGCGCGCCAGACGGTCCGCGTCTTATCGGAACAAAAGGGCTCCAAAAAGACCGGGGGCTATGCCTGGCTGACCAGTCCGATCAATGGTCAGGCGCGATTGACAGAAGTGTGTCGCCGCTTTGGCTTCGCAGATGTGAAGCAAGTTGCCGTCTAAGAGAGCAGTGAATTGTAAAAGACTGTCACAAAACCGGACTAGGGGAGCGGCAAGCCAGCCACAAAGGAGGCAGATATGCGCTTAATTGCAATTTCACTTGCCGCCTTCACGGTGACGGCCTGTGGCGCGCGGACGGACCTGTCAGCGATCGAGGAACAGGAAAATGCGCCTCCGGTCTACAGTGTCGGCGAGGTTCAGAAGATCAAGATTGTCGGATCCTCGACCGTGGCGCCCTTCGCGACGACCGTGGCCGAACAATTCGGCGCCAGTTCGCGCCATGCCGCACCGATCGTGGAGACCACCGGTACTGGCGGCGGCTTCAAGATCTTCTGCAACGGGATCGGTCCTGAGGAACCGTCCATCGTAAACGCCTCGCGTAAGATCAAACCTGGCGAGGACGCCTTGTGCGAGGATGCCGGCATCATCGATCCGCTGGAAGTGAAGATCGGCTATGACGGGATTGTCCTGGCCAATAGCAAGTCCGGACCAGATCTCAATCTGACCAAGGCGCAGATCTTTCTTGCTCTGGCCGCCAATCTGCCGGATGGGGCTGGCGGCTGGACGAAGAATCCCAATCGCAGCTGGCAGGATATCGATCCGGCGCTGCCCGAGACCCGCATTCTGGTCTCCGGACCCCCACCGACTTCGGGCACGCGCGACGCGTTTGCCGAGATCGCCATGGAGAATGGCGCGCTGGCGCTGCCAGAAATGCAGGCTCTCTTCGACAGCGACCCTGATGCCTTCATCGCGCGGGCCCGCGAAATTCGAAATGATGGTGCGTGGATAGACAGCGGCGAGAATGACAGTTCGATCATCAATACATTGTTACGCAATGATGATGCGGTTGGCGTGCTTGGATACTCTTTTCTGGAACAGAACCTGGATCGGGTAAAAGCTGCGAAAGTTGGCGGTATCGATCCGACCTTCGAGAATATTGCCAGTGGCGAATATGGCGTGTCGCGCAGCATGTATTTCTATGTCAAAGTCGAGAACAGGATGATGGTGCCTGGACTGGCGGACTATGTCGGCGAGTTTACCGAAGAGGATGCCTGGGGCCCGGATGGCTATCTGGTTGCAAAGGGGCTGATCCCACTCTTGCCGGACGAACGCGCGACGATGCGTCAAACAGCACTGGACCGACTTACAGGGTCGAAAAATCCACCTCTGTCAGAGCATGACCCGTCGCCTGCACAAACCGACGAAGATCTGCCTGGCTGATTGCGGTGGTGGCCGTGTTGACCAATGGATGGAAGTTAACCGTGTCGAACCCCATCAACGCGGCGTCGACAACAAACTGAACGCGGTTCTGCGTGTCATTCATCAAGCCAAAAGCCGTCACCGCGCCGGGGACAACACCGAGATGTTCAAGCATCAGGTCCGCACTGGCAAAAGACAGACGCCGTGTACCAATCAGTTTGTGTAACTGATTCAATTTCAATTGGCTCTCGGCCCAGGCAGAAATCAGGACGAGCGTGCCATCCTTGTCTTTCATGAACAGGTTCTTGGAGTGACCGCCCGGCATGGACGCCTTTAAATGCCGCCCTTCTTCCACCGTATACGTCGCCGCATGCTCCACCGTTGAATGTGCAATCAAATGCGCATCGAGAAAGTCGAACAGATTAGTTGGGCTTGCAGGCATACGGGGCTTGGGGCAGGAATCCAGTTCAACGTCAAGCCTGACATGAAGGAATGAAGATGCAGCTTGAATGCTACAAGATTTACGATTTCGCGCCGGAGATCGTGCCCGGGCGCAGCACCCGGGACTGGATGGATGCGTTTCCGGATCGCCAGCCTTATCGTTGCCTGCCTTTGTCCATGGCCAACTCGACCGGCTGGGAAATCCTGTGCCCGATGGATCTGAAGATTATCTGGAATGGCGGGCCCGGCAAGAATGATATCGATTTCAAGACACGCGGTGATCCGCGGGCCATTCCGTCCTTTGCCGACAGTCACTTTCAACGCGGCATTGTCACCTTTCACACCGGTCACCTGTTTCGAACGCCGCCCGGCTGGGGTCTGATGACCATGGGCGCGCCAAACTTCTTCATTGATGGCATTGCGCCGCTGACCGGTCTGGTCGAAACGGACTGGCTGCCTTTCCCCTTCACGATGAATTGGCAAATGACCCGGCCCGGCGAAGTTATTTTCAAGAAGGGCGATCCCTTCTGTTTCATCGTGCCGATCGAACATGGCAAACTGGAAGAGATTGAGCCGGAACGTAAACTCCTGAGCACCAATCCGCAGCTGGAGAAAGAGTTTCACGGCTGGGCCGAGAGCCGGGGCAAGTTTAACAAGAAGCTGGTCTCGGGAGATGAGGACGCGGTCAAAGCCGGCTGGCAGCGCCATTATATGCGCGGCGAAAAACAAACCGGCGACAAGATTGACAGCCACGTCACAAAGCGGCGTCTGAAACCACCAAAGGACGTTTAAGGCAGGACGCCTTGATTTCGGTCGCGATTTGGCCCTGTTTGATGGTCATCTTCCGAGCCATGGAGGGACCCATGCAGGTACGCACGCTATTATTTTCTGCAAGTTTACTCGGCCTTGCCGCCTGTGGTGGCGGCGGTGACTATGAACGATCCGAGGCGGCGCCCCCATCGCCCGTCATGTCTGAAATGGCCATGGATTTACAGGTCACTGGCAACCAGAAATTCTCTGGCGATCGACTAGACCGGGCCATACAAACGGAACCGCGGGACGATGCAGGTGGCGGAGAGGTCGGGGAACCGGGCACTGAGCAATATATTGCCTATAGCCACAGCCTCGGCATGAGTTTGCCTAAAGGCGGCGTTCCACCCATGATGACGGCACACGCGGATGCTTGCCGCGCCGCGGGGACAGCAAACTGCATTGTGATCAACTCCAATGTGTACAGCCAGGAAGAGGATTATGCCTCTGGCAATCTGTCCATCCGCGCCACACCGGACTGGATCGAGACGTTCCTGGGCGGGATTGACGAGGCCGCCGAGGCGGCCGGCGGCGACATTACACAACGCTCGACCCAAGCCGAAGACCTGACCCGGCAGATCGTCGATACAGGCGCCCGGCTCGAGGCTCAGAAAACCTTGCAGACACGTTTGTTGAACCTGCTGGAGCGGCGGGATGGCGAACTCGGCGAACTGTTGCAGATCGAACGCGAATTGGCGCGCGTGACGGGCGGCATTGAAAGCATTGAAGCCCAGCTGAAAACGCTGCGCCTTCGGGTCTCCATGTCGTCGCTCGATATCAACTATCAGACCAAGGTGCCTGCCTTTAGCGGCTCGCGCGAGAACCCGCTTGGACAGGCTTTTGGAGACTTTTTCTACAATCTCTCCAGTGCCATCGCTGCGGTCATCACAGCCTTTGCGGTTGGCCTGCCCTGGATCCTGTTGATCGGCCTGTTCCTGTGGATCTGGTTGAAACTGATCTGGCCACGCTTGCGGGGCAAGAAAAAGAAAGCAGCAAAAGCGAGCTAACTGGCTTGCACGTTTATCAGCGCGTGGCCGATCACGGCTTTCAGATAGTCGGCGTCAAACGGCTTGGTGATGAGATAGGAGGGACCCTCATTTAGGGTCGACAAGTAACGTTCGGGATACGCCGTGATGAACACGACCGGAACCGTGTCAGGCAAGTCCATTTCCGTGATTGCGTCATTGCCCAACGAGCCGTCCGCCAATTGAATATCGCATAGAACGATATCGATATTGTGCGCTTCATGGAGCGCGATCGCCTTGGCCGCGGTTTCGGCGATGCCGACCACATGATGCCCGAGGCTCTCTGCGATGCGCTTCAACTGCGCCGAAATCATCGGTTCGTCTTCGATGATCAGCATATTGGTGGCCGTGGTTTCGGCAAAGGCTTTTTCGGCATTCTCCAGTAACTGGCTCAATTCCTCAGCACTGACTTTCAGAATCTGGCGGACCGTGCGCTCGTCAAACCCTTCTACGGCAACCAGCAGCAAGGCGCGCCTGGACTTGGCACTCGCTGATTTCGCTTCGCGCTCCAATTCTTCATCGAGCAGCGCATAGACAGTCATTCGATCGTAGCGGATCGGATCAAAATCGGCATCAAGTGATTGATCCAATATATGCTGCAAAACTCGTTCGACGCAGGCATCGCCCTGTTGCGTATGACCGGTCGAGGCGCGCGCATATCGGCGCATATACGGCAATAAGCCCTCGATACGATCAGCCATCGACACAGTGAAATACTCCCAATCATTACAACTGCTTAAATTCTATTGACCTGACAAGAGTTTCCATACGTTTTACGCAGCGCAACCGAGACACCCAGGGGAGAGGGATTATTGGTGGGGAAACGCGGAAAACGGGTACCAGCCAAGCCGAAGGAATCGCGTGATCAAGCGTCCAGAGAGCGCTCGGAGACCCTTGCGCAATCCTTGCGCGACCAATTTGACGAGATTCGCAACGAACCGATTCCGCAGGAATTACAGGATCTGGTAGAAGCCTTGCGCGTGGCTGAGAAAAAGGCCCAAACCCGACACTAGCCGTCGACGAACTCCAATTCTCCGGAGTCCACACTCAAGCTGACCGGAACATTGAACCGGACTTTCAAGCCATCGGGTTCGAATGTGGGCGTGATGTCGATATTGGCCATCAAGTCGAACAATTGAAACCCAAATCCTGTTTCAGTCGGGGCCTGAATACCGGTCAATCCGGACTCAAGCCATTCGCCATAGAACACCCCGTCTTCGAGCCACCAGCGCGTGGTCAGTGTCCCGGAAGGGTCAGTCAGGAACCCGTATTTCGCGGCATTGGTCGCGAGTTCATGGACCAGCATGGATGTGAATTTCGAGGCGCGTACGGTCATGGTCAGATTCGGGCCATCAAACGTCACACGATCCAGCGCCAGACCTGCATTCGGCTCGAGTTCCGTTCGAAGAATGGTCTCGAATTCCAGACCTTGCCAATGCGCATCCGTCAGCGCCGCGAAATTCCGACTCATCGCCGCCAGACGTCCCGAAAAACTCTTCAGGAAACTGTCTATGTCATCAGATACGAGCCCGGTCTGTTCGGCCATGGACTGGACCACGGCGAGTGTATTGCGGACGCGGTGATTCAGCTCGGCAGTGACCAGGTCGCGCTGCTTCCGCAACTCCTCGCGCTCGGTAATGTCTTCGGCCCGTTGCACAACATATTCAACGTGACCTTGTTCACAGCGAATAGGAAATTGTGACACCTGCCAGATCCGATCTTCGATCGTCCCATCCGGCAATTCCAGCTTGAAGGGTTGGGCATCCAGCTGCACGGCTTCGCCCGCCAAGGTCTTTTGAAACGCGTCCATGACGGGCGCGATCCGTTCCGGGGTATCCGGAAAGACGTCAAAGACGTATTTCCCGATCATCTCTGCGCGGTCACGTTGCACCGCCTGGCAA
>JBCCCT010000088.1:0-13414 GCA_039033355.1 Pseudomonadota bacterium
AGGGCCGGGGCGGATAAGAGGGCGACCGCTCCAATCAAGGAGAGTATACGCGGTCCTGATACCAAGGTTTGGCGCATGAGTTCTTCGGGCTCCAGTAAAGCCGTTCTGGCTTTGGTTACCTTCATCTTGGCAATTTATTTCGAATTTGCAACAAAATACTATAGTTAATGCGGAACTTCCTTATTCCCGCCTATTGTTTAGGGTGTTTGGATAGCGACGGCGCTGTGTCTGAGGGATGGATCATGCCAAAGGTCATTATCGTGGGCGGAGGGATTGGCGGCTTGACCGCGGCACTCGCGTTTCATGCCTATGGCTGGAAGGTCGAGGTGCTGGAGCGCGCCCCGCAGCTTGGCGAAATCGGCGCCGGGATCCAGATCAGCCCGAATGGGATGAAAGTCTTCCGGGCTTTGGGTCTGGAATATGATGTCGCCGAGAATGGCTTCCTGCCAGAAGCCCTGGAAATGCGGTTTGGCCGCTCCGGTAATCAGATTTTCCAGATCGAGGCCCGGCGCGCAATTGTCGAACGCTGGGGGGCGCCATACCTGCACCTGCATCGCGCCGACCTGGTTGAGGTGCTGACCCGTTCGCTGGCCAAGCGGCAGCCGAATGCCGTGCGCCTCGGCGCGACCTGTACAGGCTATGAAAACACCGCGTCGGGGGTCGCCGCCATACTTGAAAACGGTGAGCGGTTGGAGGCGGATCTGCTGGTCGGTGCAGATGGCATCCATTCGAATGTGCGGACGCAGATGCTGGGCACGGATCAGCCGAACTTTACCGGACACGTGGCCTGGCGCGCCGTCGTGCCAATGGAACAGCTCGGGGATCTGGTGCCGCCGCCGACGGCCTGTGTCTGGGTCGGCTCGCGGCGCCATGCGGTGACCTATCGTCTGCGCGGCGGCAAGCTCGCCAATTTTGTCGGTATTGTTGAAGATGATACCTGGACGTCGGAATCCTGGACCGAGCAAGGGAGCAAGGAAGATGCCCTGGCCGACTTCAAGGGCTGGCATCCGGTCGTCACCAACATGATCGAGAAGGCAGACGCGCACTATCGCTGGGCGCTGTTCGACCGCGCGCCACTGGAACGATGGTCAGATGGCCGCGCGGTTCTGCTCGGCGATGCCTGTCACCCGACTTTGCCATTCCAGGCGCAAGGTGCGGTCATGGCGATCGAGGATGGCTTCTTGCTGGCCAAGCTCTGTTCAGAAACCCCGAATGATCTCGACACCGCGCTGGCGACCTATTTCGACTCACGGCAGCCCCGCACCAGCCGGGTCCAGGCCGCTTCGCGGAGCAATGCGAAACTGTTCCACAAGCGCACCCCGCTCAGTCGGCTCATGGCTTATGGTCCGATCTGGATTGCCAGCAAGATTGCGCCCGCTGTCATTCGATCCCGCCAGGATCCATTCTATGCATATGATGTGCGCGAAGAACCGCTACGGTGAACTGGCGGCCTCAAGGGCGGCTTCCATGATCGGGTCTGGCGCAGCGAAGGCAGCGTCCGGCAAGACCGGTTCATAGGACTCGCCGCGCGCGAAACGGGCAAACCAGGACAGTTCCGTGTTGATCTTGAACAGCTGATTGGCTGGCTTGCGGAAATTGTGCGACTCGCCTTCAGCCTGATAGAGAACCGTCGGCGTGCCGGTCGCCTGGACGCCGCGATACATTAGAATGGATTGGGTCGGCGGCACGCGAACATCCTTCTCACCGACGAAGAACAGCGTTGGTGTGGTGACTTTCCAGACCTCTCTCAAGGGCGAGTCCTGCCGGTAGCGGCGGCGCGGCGCGGCGCGCTGCCAGGGCGTGCCGCCAAACACGGTCTCGCGGCCATGTCGGACATCGCTCTCACCATGCATGGACAGCCAGTCTGCCGCGCCGGCGCCGGAGGAGGCGGCGGCAAAGCGCTCCGTATGCGTGATCAGCTTGTTGACCATATGTCCGCCGGCGCTCCAGCCCATCTTGATCAATTGGTCCGGATCCGCCAGGCCGTCTTCGATCAACTCATCAATCCCATCCATCACGTCATGATGCGCATTGCGGAAATAGCCGCCAACCATATCGCGCACGAAGCGATCGCCATAGCCGGTGCCACCGCGATGATTGGGCAGGAAGACCAGATAACCTTGTGCGCTGAGGACCGGCAGATAGCGTGACACATTCCAACTGCCAAACCTGGCCGAGTTGCGCGGACCGCCATGGGTGATCGTGACCAGGGGATAGGTCTGGCCCGGCTGATAGCCGAGAGGATAGACCAGCAGCCCTTCAAGCTGGACGCCGCGCCGACCGCGCCACCGGACCACGCCTTGTCGCGGCAGGTCAAACTGGCGGGACCATTCCGCGTAGATGTTGGTTAGCGGGACAAACCCCGCCGATTCGTCACGCATAATCTGATACTCGCCGGGACCGAACATGGTCTCGAACCGTGCGATATGCGTGTCAGCAATCGGGTCATAGACCCAGTCCTGGATGGCATGATCGCCGTTGGTCAGCTGGCGGAGAGTCTTTCGACCCAGATCATAGTGATACAAGTTGGAGCGGACGCCGGTGTTTCCGAGGATGAACAGGCCATCACCAGTTGCATCCCATGCGAAGGCGAGGGCTTCCATATCGCGGTCGGCAAGCAGGCGCTGGCGACGACCGTTTAGCGTTTCGACAAACACCTTCGCTTCATAATACGGCTCGCCATCCGGATTGACCGAGGCGAGATAGGCAATCCGGGTCGCGTCAGGGGACAGGCGAGGGGCCCGCTCAGCGAACCGGTTCAGCGTCCAGCGTCTTGCCTCCTCATTGTCCAGGCTGCGGACAAAAACATCGGCGAGATGACGCGAGTCGAGCGCATGGTCCGGGGCGAGGCTGGTGATCAGATGCTGACCTGAGCGCGACACCGAGACGTCGATCGCCGAGAAGAGACCATGGACCAGGCGCTGGGTTTCACCGCTGGCAAACTCGTACCACCAGACTTCAGCGTCGGCCTGTGCGCCATAAGGTGGAATCAACCAGCCGGCATCGAACATTTGCGTGTCCGAGGAGGGTTGCACTTCCGCCGCGGAGAAGAAGAACCCACTGCCATTAGGGTGCCAGACCACCTGGCGCACGGACTCGCCATGTGTGGTGAGCTGTCTGGTGTCGCCGGTCGCCAAATCGAGGAACCAGGCTTGCGTCTTCTCTCCCTCGGCCAGTGCGCCGAGATAGATATAGCCCTGGCTGTTCGGGTGCCACCAGATGCGGCTGGTCCGACCCTTGAAGTCTGGCGTTGGGCGCAACTCGCCAGAGGCAATATCAATCACCCGTAAGTGGCGGACGATCTCGTTCTCGGTCCAGTTGGTTTCGGACTCGAGCCAGGCAAAGGTCTGGCCATCCGGGGACAGAGCCGGCTGAGACAGGCGCGGCATTTCGACAAAATCCACCGCATTCATGCCGCGCGGAGTGTCCGCCCGGGCCCACATGTTCAGCGCCAGGAGCGCCACAAGCAGACTTATCAGATTGCGAAACATGGGCTCAGTCTATCGCAGCAACCGACCTGCGCAAACCAAATCCGACGCTATTCACTCAAGCGTTACCGCCCGTTTGGTGAAGGTGAGCGGGATCAATGCCGAGAATGCCGAGCGTCAATTCCCACTTTTTCGAATGCGCCTCGCCAAACACGATCTCATCATGCGGATCGGCGACCAGCCAGGCATGCTCGGACAATTCGTGCTCGAGCTGGCCGGGGCCCCAGCCAGCATAGCCGAGGGTCATGGTTGCCTGTTCCGGCGCGCCTTCCGAGGCCAGGGCGCGCAACACATCGCGGGTCGCGGTCATCGAGAAATCCGCCGCCACTTCGACCGTCGCGCCATCGCTGAAATAGTCATTCGAATGCACGACAAAGCCGCGATCGGTGCCGACCGGGCCACCATTCAGGACATAGGTGTCGGGCAATTGAATATTCTGCTCGATGCCGAGCTGGGTCAGCAATTCAGGCAGGGTGAGGTCGTCAATCGGCTTGTTCAGGACCAGGCCCATGGTGTAATCATCGCTATGGGCACAGATCAGAATGACCGAACGCGAAAAGCGCGGATCGCCAATCCCGGGCATCGCCACAAGCAGTTTTCCAGTCAGGTCCTGCACCAATAGTCTCCTCTACACTTCGAGACGCTAACCTGCCCAAACAATTTGGCAAGGATTTGTCATTGCGATGCTGGATTTGGGGTCTATATCGGGGACAAACAATGAGGAGATCCTGTTATGAGCATTGCAGTTGGCGACAAACTTCCGGAATCAACATTCATGGAAATGACCGCAAACGGCCCCGAGCCGATCAGCACCGCAGATGTGTTCGCGGGCAAGACCGTGGCCCTGTTCGCGGTACCCGGTGCCTATACGCCGACCTGTTCGGCCAAACACCTGCCAGGCTTTGTCGAAAAGCAGGGCGATCTGGCGGCCAAGGGCATTGATGAGATTGTCTGTACCTCTGTGAATGACGTTTTCGTCATGGGCGCCTGGGGCAAGGATAATGGTGTCGATGGCAAGATCCGCATGTTGGCGGATGGCAATGGTTCTTTCGCCGCCGCGCTTGGCCTGGAAATGGATGGTAGCGGCTTTGGCATGGGCCAACGCTCGCAGCGTTACTCCATGCTGGTCGAAGACGGCACCGTGAAAGAGCTGAATGTCGAGCAGGGCGGCGGCTTTGAAGTGTCCAGCGCGGAATATTTGCTGGGCCAGCTCTAAGCGACCCGAACCTTTGAAGAAACGTATCAACCCGGACAACGCGCCCGCGTTTGTCCGGGTTTTTGATTGGATCTGCCGATCGGTTTGACGGCCCGGGAGAACCGGTCTTGACCTCAACCTTGGTTGAGGGATTACAGACGTGTCCGAAGCGTAATCGTTCCTTGTTACGCACGCACAGCTTCGGAGGCCTTATGACAATTTCCCCCAATACTCTGCTCCTGATCGGCGCCTGGGCGGCCCTGTCCGGCGGCGCCTTGCGCGTGACCACTGCCTTCATTCCATTCACGCCCGAAACGCTGTGGCTGGAAGCGCTTTATGCACTGATTGATGTCCTGATGCTTGTGGCGACGCTCGCTCTTTATATACGCCACATGGCGGCGATCGGTCTGATCGGATTGTTTGCGGCAGCCGGAGCGATGTTAGGCTTTGCCAGCATTATCGGGCCGGATCCGGTCATGTTCGGGATCGACTTCTATCAGCTGGGCGCCGGGATGATCGTCATCTCGATGGCGCTGCTCGGCGTGCAATTGCTCAGGGCGAAGCAGCATCGTCTGGCAGCAGCGCTGTGGCTGCTGGCCCTGGTATTTGCGATCGGGCTATCTGCGCTCTCCATACCGGGTCTGCTCCTAGCCTCAGGTGTGGCGTTTGGAACAGGCTTCATGGTTGCCGGCGCGCGCCTGTTGCGGGACGGCGCGGACGTCCGGTAACGTCAAATGTCCAATTGCTGGCTTGGCCTCTTCCAGCGTGCCGACTATGGAACAGGCGGTGATGCACGGCAGGAGCAATCAGCATGTCCCGTACGGAGTCCAAAGAGTCATTGCGCGCGCGGAATACCCTGTCTCTCTCGCTGGGCTTGATTGCTTTGGGCGCGTTTCTTTTGACCGTCTCTTCTTATATTGCCGTGCCGATCGGGCCGGTGCCGATCACGATGCAGACGCTGGCCGTGACCTCGATTGGGGCGCTTTACGGTTGGCGCCTGGGGGTGGGGACGGTGCTGATCTGGCTCGGACTAGGCGCACTGGGGCTGCCAGTTTTTTCAGGCGGAAGCGGCGGTGTCGAACATCTGAGCGGGGCGACCGCCGGCTATCTCTGGGCGTTTTCAGTGGCGGCGGGTGTGACCGGAGTTCTCGTCGCGCGCGGCTGGGAAGCAGACCACAAGGCCGGGGCTTTTGCAGCAATGGGCATCGGCAATCTGATCTGCCTGACGCTCGGCGCAGGCTGGCTCGCCGGACAGATTGGGTTCGACCGGGCCATCGAAGTGGGGTTTGCCCCGTTTCTGCCCGGTGCTGTCGTGAAAGCTGGACTGGGCGTTGGCGTTTTGATGGCGGCGCGGCGGCTAGGATGGCGAGGGTCACATAACGGGCCTAAGCGGAAATCCCCGTTCGGTTAATCAAATCAATTTCAATTCGTTCAAGATAAATCAAGATTCAACTGCTAGTAGCATTTCCTGGTTTGGTGGAGCGAAGTGCGCATGTCTGCGTCCCTTTTACTTGCAGGCGATCCCAGGAGCATCTGGAAGCGATATGTCATCGCTTTGCTTCTGATTGCTGGCTTGTTGACCACCTCGCACTTTGCACCGCAATGGTCGATTGAGGCGAATGCGAAGAATGCTGAACTGATCAATATTAGCGGGCGCCAGCGCATGCTGAGCCAGCGGATTCTGGTCCTGAGCTCGCAATTGGCTGAGGATTACACTGAAGCTACTGCGGATGAGCTCAATGACACGATCCAGCTCTTTTCGGACACGCAATCCAGTCTTGGCAAAAATTCAAGCGTGCGGTCACAGCTCAGCAAGCTTTATGGTGAGCCGGCGCAACTGAATGATCGCGTCCTGCAATTTTCGCTGATGGCGCTGGTCGTGGCGGACCCGAAGGCCAATACGGACGCTGCTTATCGTGATCTACAAGCCTTTGACTCCACCGCCTTGTTAAACGATCTCGATCAGGCGGTCGCTGAAATCGAAGTGATGGCCGGCAATAATATCCAGCGCTTGAAGTCGATTCAAAGCTGGTCGCTTTATGCGGCGATCTTTATTCTGTTTCTGGAGGCGGTCCTGATCTTCCTGCCGGCGCAATTGTCGGTGACGCGGTTCATCAAGAAGCTGGAAGAAAATTCAGAGGCCCTGCATGAGGCGAATGAAGAAGTTCGTGATCAGAACCGATCCTTGCAGGACCTGCAGCAAACGCTCGAAAGCGATCGACGGCATGACCAACTGACCGGCATTGCCAATCGGTTCGGGATCAAGCTTGCCCTCAACGCGTTTGAATCAGAAGACGATGAGCCTGACCATAATTTGAGCGTCTTCCATATCGATCTGAATGGGTTCCGCCTGATCAATGATACGTATGGTCAAAAGAGTGGTGACATGGTGCTCAGGCACGTGGCGCGCGTCCTCACCGAAGGCGCGCCGGACGCGTCACTGGTCGCTCGCATTGGCAGTGATGAATTCCTGGTTGCGATCAATGCTCAGGCCTCTGAGGAAGAGTTGCACGCCTTTGCCAGCGCGCTGAAACAGCTGATTGAACAGCCGATCGATATCGGAACCGCCAAATGCCATATCGGGGCGAGCATTGGCATCGCATCGACCAGCCTGGTCGAGTGTCCGCCGCAAAAACTGCTGCCTTATGCCGATATTGCGCTGAACCGGGCCAAGCGTCTCGGCGCCGGACGGTGCGTTCTGTTCAAGATGGACCTGCTGGAAGAGTTGCAGACGCAAAAGGATGTGGCGCAGGAGCTCGACACGGCCTTTGCCGAGGCGCAATTCGCGGTCCACTATCAGCCGATCTTCTGTGCCAGGACGCGCAAGATCAACTCGCTGGAAGCGCTGGTTCGCTGGGACCACCCGGAGCATGGGACGCAATCTGCGGGTCAGTTCATGGACCATATTTACCGCCTTGGCCTGTCGTCGAAACTCGACCAGTTCGTGCTGGCCCGTGTGCTCGAGGATGTCGAGAATGCCAAGGCGAACGGCGTTCCGATGCCAAAGGTCGCGATCAATGTGTCAGCCGCGTCCCTGATGGATACGGACTATCTGGACCGCGTCGCCGCCTGTACGCTGCCGGAGTCCGGCCTGGCGCTCGAGATCAGTGAATCGGTCGATTTTGAACGACATATGGAACATATCACCAAGCGCGTTGCCGACTTCACGCTGAAAGGCCTCGATATCGAGATTGACGATTTCGGCACCGGTCATGCCTCGCTGTACAGCTTCAAGAAGCTGCGCCCATCGCGCATCAAGATCGCGCGCGAACTGGTCATGGATGTGGAAGCGGCTGAGGATACAAGGCAAATGGTTCAGACCATTTGCACCCTGGCCAAGTCGTTCGGTGCCAGCATCGTGGCCGAAGGCGTGGAAGACGAAAACATGGCGGCTGCGCTGACCACGCTCGGATGTGACTATCTGCAAGGCTTCGGACTGAGCCGACCTGGCAGCTATGAGCATACCCTGGAACAGCTTCTCTCGGATGGGCTGGAAGCGGCGGCGTAGGCCGCCGGTCGGAGAACGGCATCGAAACGAACTTAGCCCGTTAGTTCCACACCATATTTCTGGCTCGTGACAATTATTCCAACAATCTGAGCGACAATCGTCGTGATCGTATTGATTGACACGACAATAAAAGCGAGGAGCCCGGCTCGCCAAATTCGCCCTCGGAGCGAAACGTTTTTGAAGGCACCGCGATAACCGGCCTGGAAATCGATCAAAAAGGCGGCGAACGCCAAAAAGATACCATAGGCGGTCAATAGATGCTGCGGCACGAACAACATGCCAGTTAGAAACATCGGCATTACGCTGGCACCTGGAATGAGCACGGCAAACAGATATCGCTGCCGCAAGGCGAGCGTCGTTCGCTCGCCCCAGGCGGAATAGATGAATGACAATATGACCATGCTCACGATTTGGATGATCGGCACCCAGCCAAACACCCACATCACCGTTTCTCCGCCTATGTCCTGGTAAGTAACGCCCTCTGGCAGGACCAGGCCGGCCTCTGCGAAGCCTTCGGCAAACGCACCCACCATGCTTTCATTTCTACCAAACCACCAAAACTTTAGTGCCGAAAACAAGGCAAAGAATGACAACCAGAGTCGGATCGCGGGGGTAAACTGGTTGTTCCAGTCAGGTGTGCGTGCGGCCGCAAAATAGGTCTTGGGCCGTCGCCAAATTGTTTGAATCGTTTGCAAACCGCGAATGTTTAGGCCGAGCAAATCCTCGGCGATGGAGTCGAATGACAGATCAGAGCCCTGATCTTCGCCTTGATCCGCCATGTCAGTATCCCTCCGATCCCTCATCCATCTATGCGATGGTTGCCCAAGCCTGACAATCTTAGTCAAAACAGGGCTTGCCATGTTTTGCGGTTTTCGGCCTTAGGCGATCAAACAGACATTTGGCGCCCCGGCGGCTTCGATTTGCTCCTGCTCCTCACGCACCTCATCCCACTCATCACTTCGTAACCAAATCCCCTGACCCTCGCTTATCTCATTGGGAATCACGCTGTTTTTCGATATGTCCTTATTGAAAAACAATAAAACTATCCCCATGTGACCCAAAGGTTCAGATCAGGGAGAACCAAATATGGAAACCAGTCTAATCGTCTTTGGCCTGTTGGCGATTGCCGCTTTGGTGCTGATTACCTCAGCCGTCAAAGTGGTGCCGCAGGGCTTTAACTATACGGTCGAGAATTTCGGACGCTATACGCGGACGCTCGGACCGGGCCTGCATTTCATCATGCCATTCTATCAGCGCGTCGGGCGCAAAATGAACATGATGGAAACGGTGCTCGACATTCCGACGCAGGAAGTGATCACCAAGGACAACGCTCAGGTCTCGTGTGACGCGGTCGTGTTCATTCAGGTCGTCGATCCGGTATCGGCCGCTTATGAAGTGAACAATCTCGAAAATGCGATCACTAATCTGTCGCTGACCAATATCCGAACCGTGGTCGGTTCGATGGATCTCGATGAGGTCCTGTCGAACCGGGATGATATCAATGCGCGGCTGCTCTCAGTCGTTGATGCAGCGACCAATCCCTGGGGCGTGAAAGTGACCCGGATCGAGATTGCAGACCTGTCGCCACCAGCCGACATTACCGAGGCGATGGCGCGGCAAATGAAAGCCGAGCGACTGAAGCGGGCGGAAATCCTGACCGCGGAAGGCGACAAACAATCCGCCATTCTGCGCGCCGAAGGTGAAAAACAATCGGCCATTCTGGAGGCCGAAGGTCGCCGCGAGGCCGCTTTTCGGGACGCCGAAGCGCGTGAGCGGGAAGGTGAAGCGGAAGCGAAAGCCACGGCCTTTGTCTCTGAGGCGATTGCCAAGGGTGACGTCAATGCGATCAACTACTTCCTCGGCCAGCAATATGTCACGGCGTTCGAGAAACTCGCTTCTGCAGGCGGCAACAAGACCGTTATCATTCCGGCCGAGTTCAGCTCGATCATCGGCACGATTGAAGGCATACGGGGCCTGACGGATAGCGCCGCAGCGGCGAGCGCAGCGCGGACCGCTGTACCGCCCGCCGGAACCCGAGGATAGGAGGTCGTCATGGAAAGCATTCTGACCTGGCCGCCAAATGCCTGGCACTGGCTGGCCCTGGCACTGGTTCTGTTCTCGATCGAGATGATGACTGGCACCTGGGACCTGCTCTGGGTCTCGATTGCGGCAGCGCTGACCTCGGGCTTCGCGGCTTTCGCCCCGGCGGGCATCGCCGGCTGGGAAGGTCAGCTGACTGTGTTCGCGATCACTTCGGTGGGCCTGTTCATTGCCGGGCGGACCGTGTTCCGCAAGATGCGCGAGGATGTTGAAGAGCATCCGACCTTGAACAAGCGCATGGCCGGCACGCTCGGCCAGCGCGGCGTCGTCGCGGACGATTTCACAGGCGGCCTCGGCCGGGTGAAACTGGGCGACACGGTCTGGTCCGCAGAGAGCGTCGATGGCGCCAATCTGGCTTCCGGCACAGCTGTCATCGTCGAGGCGACGGAAGGCAATATGCTGAAAGTTCGCCTCGCCTAACGCACAGGTTGCAGATTAACCGACTAAGTCGCTCCTTTTGGGGCGGCTTTTTTCTGAGCGTCGCAAAACTCGACCTCTCGCTATCTCAAGTTGAGACATATTCGTTGGAAATCATAGTCCCGGTGTCAACGGCTTGGAAGGTCGGGGGCGCTATGCCTGACGCCTGAGTCTAGGGGCGTGCCATTTTAATGGAAGGCCTGGACTTATGAGACTTTTGAAAAGGGGACGGGGCTTAGCCCGAAACCGGCGCGGCGCGACTGCCATCACGTTCGCCTTGTGCTTGATACCGATCCTGATGATGTCCGGTTTCGCGATCGATTTCGCGTTACACCTGACTTATAAAAAGAAGGTCCAGCACGCGCTAGACATGGCCGGGCTCGCGGCTGCGCGGCATCTGAACCAGGATATGGGCGCGGATCTGGACACGATCAAACGGCTGGCCCGCAGCCATTTTCAGAGTGAGCTCGGGGATGCCGACTATATCAGCCTGAACCAGGTCGATATGACCCGCGCGGGCATGCGGATCAATCTCGAAGTCGACGGCACGATGCCGACCAGTATCATGCATCTGGGGGGCGTCCCAACCATGTCGCTCTTTACGGAATCCGAGGCGGTCTATGGCGTGCCCAGCAAGGCCGAAATTGCACTTGTGCTGGACACGTCTAAGTCCATGACCAAAATTGATACTGGCGAGACTGAATCGCGCCTCGCGTCGGTGCAAACTGCCGTGAATAGCATGATCACCGAGCTGATTGACCCAGATTCGGAAGTTGAGATTAAGATGGCTATCGTGCCCTTTTCCAATCATGTGAATGTCGGCGAGGATCAGGAGGGTGCAACCTGGCTATCGGTTCCTGACGATTTGACACAGATGGAGTCCAATTGTGTCGCCACGGATTCTTGGTATCGGCACAATTGCCGACGCGTCACTCATCAGTGCGGTCAAGATAATGTCGACGACGATTGTGGTACATGGAGATGCCATGGCCGTGAACCAAATTTGTGGGACATGGAATGTACGGTATCACGTCGAGACTGGACTTGGCACGGCTGTGTTCAGCCAAGAACGGAGGCAAATCACCTTCAAGATGGCGCTTACGCGGCGGAGCAGATTCCTGGAATTCTCAGCATGAACCCCCGTCGATGCGCAACACCCATTCAGCCAATGACGGATAGTGCCAGCGATCTGACCGACGCTGTTAATGGACTGTCCGCGCGCAGTGAAACTTATATTCCTACTGGTCTGATCTGGGGGCTGCGTATGTTATCCGCAAACGAACCATTTGCTGCGGAAAAGAGTATCAGTGAATACATGTCGGAAGGTGGCTTAAAGTCGATTGTGTTGATGTCGGACGGTGAAAACACTCTGGTTCCGGATGCGACTGGAGAAGTGCTGGACGATGAGGACAATCCCACTGTGGCAAATACCAACACAGCAGAAATCTGCGATGCGATGCAGCAAACCGGCGTGGAAATATATGTCGTTGCATACAATATCTCAGACGTGGCCACGACAGAACTTTTGGAGGATTGCGCATCGAGTAAGACTCGGTTCTTTACTGCGACATCGACTGACCAGCTAGAAGAGGTCTTTGCGGCCATCACCAAACAGCTTGGGCGCGATGTATCCATCTCTGGCTAGCTGCCAATTCCCACCGGAGTGAGGCCGGAGCCGGGCGATTTCAAGCCTGCGAGCGCCACCCCTATTACGGGGTGGCGTTTTACCATGTGCTTGCACCGGCTGGGCGCCGCGTTTAGCAATGAGGCCCATGACGATACAACGCGTGAGCTTTCCCGACCTGATCCAGCTGCCGCCGCAACCTGATGGGGTGCCTTGGCCAACAGACGCCTGGCCAGAAGCGCCGTTACCAGACAGCGTCGATCAGGCAGCCTTCGAGGCCCGGGTGAGACAGGGTTTTTCCGATCCAGAGGCGCTTGGCGCGACGCATGCCTTTCTCGCCATTCAGGGCGGCCAGCTGGTCGCTGAACATTATGATGACGCTCACGGGGCGGACGATACACATCATTCCTGGTCGATGGCGAAATCGATGACACATGCCTTGTGCGGATTTGCCCTGGCCGAGGGCGCTGTCGACCTGCACGCCCCGATCCTGGTGCCGGAATGGCTAGGGCGCGGTGACCCCCGCGCGCAGATCACTCTGGAGCACTTGTTGCGCATGGTGTCCGGTCTGCAATTTGTTGAAGAATATGCTGATGCGGGCATCTCACACACAATCGAGATGCTGTTCGGGGCTGGCAAGGACGATGTCGCCCACTATGCCGCGGACAAACCGCTGGAGCACGCGCCGGGCACGTTCTGGCTCTATTCGAGCGGCATCACGAACATTGTCTGCCGCGCGCTGGCGACGGCGCTTGGGCTCGATCAGGCCGGGTTTGAGGCCTATATGCGGACGCGTCTGCTGGACCCGATCGGCATGCGGTCGGCGATGCCCAAGTTTGATGCCGCCGGAACCTTCCTGGGCTCCAGTTTCTGTTTCTGTACCGCGCGTGACTTTGCCAAGTTTGGCTTGCTTTATCTTCGCGATGGGGTCTGGGACGGGAAACGGATCCTGCCCACGGGCTGGGTCGATCATGCCCGCACGCCAACGCCGGTTGTGCCGCCTGAAGAGCCGATGGGCTATGGGGCGCATTGGTGGCTGGACATGGCCGGACCCGGCAGCTTTTCCGCCAATGGCTATAATG
>JBCCCT010000089.1:0-13208 GCA_039033355.1 Pseudomonadota bacterium
ACCAAACACATCGCTGGAACCCCAAGATGAAGCCTTTCATCTATGGCGCGCGCTCCGGTATTCACATTATGGATCTGTCCAAGTCCGTGCCGCTTCTGCACCAGGCGCTGGTCAAGGTTCGCGACACGGTTTCCAAAGGCGGCCGCGTTCTGTTCGTCGGCACCAAGCGGCAGGCGTCTCAGCCGATCGCGGAAGCGGCGCAGCGTTGCGCGCAATATTATATGAACCATCGCTGGCTTGGCGGCACGCTGACCAACTGGTCGACCGTTTCCAATTCGATCAAGCGTCTGCGTGAACTGGAAGAGACCCTGGGCGGCAAAGAGCAGTCCGGTTTCACCAAGAAAGAACTGCTCAACCTGGAGCGTGACCGCGAGAAGCTGGACAAGGCACTTGGCGGTATTGCCAATATGGGCGGCCTGCCGGACCTGATTTTCGTGATCGACACCAATAAGGAAGCCATCGCCATCAAGGAAGCCCGCAAGCTGGGCATTCCGGTTGTCGCTGTGGTCGATACCAATTGCGATCCGGATGATGCTGATTTTGCCTTCCCGGGCAATGATGATGCGGCGCGTGCGATTTCGCTCTACTGCAACCTGATCGCCGACGCTGTCATGGACGGCCTCGCCGAATCATCGGCAGGGCTCGGCATCGATCTCGGCGAAGCGGAAGACATTGAAGCTCTGGTTGAAGCTGACGTGGCTGCAGCAGATGCGGCGGAAGCTGCAACCGAAGAAACCGCCGAAGTCTCAGAAGACAAGACTGAAGCTTAAACACCTTAAGGTTTGAACAGAAGGAAGACCGGGATGGCTCAGATTACCGCTGCCCTCGTCAAGGATCTGCGTGACAAGACAGGCGCAGGTATGATGGACGCAAAGAAAGCGCTGGTTGAGAATGAAGGCGACGTTGAAGCCGCTGTTGACTGGCTGCGGGCAAAAGGCCTGTCCAAGGCCGCAAAGAAATCCGGCCGTACCGCGGCCGACGGCCTGGTCGCCGCTGTTGTCTCTGATGACGGCAAGACCGGCGCTGTGGTTGAGCTGAACGCTGAGACCGACTTTGTGGCGCGTAACGAGACGTTCCAGGGCGCCTTGTCAGACATCGCCAAACTGGCGCTGGCCACGGATGGCTCGACCGAAGCGGTTGCATCGGCTGCCGCACCGGACGGTGACGGGACGGTTGAAGACTATATCAAGCGTCTGGTCGGAACGATTGGCGAGAATATGACCCTGCGCCGGGCGGCCCAAATCAAGGCCGATTCTGTTGCTGCCTATATTCACAGCGCCGAAGCGCCTGGTATGGGCAAGATCGGTGTTCTGGTCGGTCTGAACGGATCTGGCGACCTGGCAGACGCCGGCAAGAAAGTGGCAATGCACGTTGCCGCCACCTCGCCTGCGTCGGCAACCGTTGCGGATCTCGACCAGGAACTGGTCGCTCGGGAGAAGCAGGTTCTGACCGAACAGGCCGAGCAGAGTGGCAAGCCTGCAAACGTCATCGAAAAGATGATCGAAGGCCGGATCAAGAAGTTCTACAAGGAAGTTGTTCTGGTTGAGCAGCAATTTGTCATGAACCCGGATCAGACCGTGGCGCAATTCCTCACCGATAGCGGCGCTGAATTATCCGGCTTTGTGATGTTCAAGCTCGGCGACGGCATCGAGAAAGCAGAAGACAATTTTGCGGACGAAGTCGCGTCCATGACCAAGTCTTAGGACTTCAAAAATAAGTGCTTTTGGCTCCCGGCGACCGATGACAGGTCGCCGGGAATCTTTTATGGGCTGATGCAGAACGGGAGACGCGCGAATGTCAGGTGAGACCGAGACCGGAAACGACTTGAAATATAAACGTGTCCTCCTGAAGATTTCAGGCGAAGCCCTGATGGGCAGCACGGAATACGGCATCGACATGCCGACCTGTCTCGGATTTGCAGAAGAAATCGCCGCCGCGCGGGCCCTCGGGGTCGAGATCTGCCTGGTCATTGGCGGCGGCAATATATTCCGCGGCATGAAAGGCGCGGCCCAGGGCATGGAACGCTCACAGGCCGATTCCATGGGCATGCTGGCGACGATCATGAACGCACTGGCCATGCAAAGCGCGCTGGAATCGATCGGTGTCCAGACCCGCGTCCAGTCCGGCATTCGCATGGACGAGATCTGTGAGCCATTCATCCGTCGCCGCGCGATCCGCCACATGGAAAAGGGCCGGGTCGTAATTTTTGCGGCCGGGACCGGAAATCCTTATTTCACGACTGATACCGGCGCCGCCCTGCGCGCCGCCGAAATGCATTGCGATGCGATGATGAAGGGAACGCAGGTCGACGGCGTCTATTCGGCCGATCCCAAAACCGATCCGAGCGCCACCCGGTATGACACGCTGACCTATCAGGACGTGCTGGCGCGCAACCTGAAGGTGATGGATGCTTCTGCTGTCAGTCTGATGCGTGACACGAACATTCCAATTGTGGTTTTCTCCTTGCATAATAAAGGTGCATTACAGGACGTGCTGGCCGGGAAAGGCCCGAGCACAGTCATCTCCGGATCGTGAGGAAGAAAAAATGAGTTACGACAAAACAGACCTCGAACGCCGCATGGACGGCGCCATCGCGTCGCTGCAGACCGAATTGCAAGGCCTGCGCACCGGGCGCGCCTCGGTCAATCTGCTGGATAGTGTGCAGGTTCCGGCCTATGGCTCCAATATGCCGCTTAATCAGGTCGGGTCCGTATCGATCATGGATGCCCGGATGATTGCCGTGAATGTCTGGGACAAGGGCTTGGTCGGCGCCACGGACAAGGCGATCCGGGAGTCCGGTCTGGGCCTCAATCCAGTGGTTGATGGTCAGACCTTGCGCATTCCAATTCCGCCCTTGAACGAAGAACGCCGGGTCGAGCTGACCAAAGTGGCTGGCAAATATGCCGAAGCGGCCCGTGTGGCGGTCCGTAATGTCCGGCGCGATGGCATGGATTCGCTCAAGAAGATGGAAAAAGACGGCGACATTAGCGAGGACGAACATCGCTCGCTGACGGATGAAGTTCAGAAACTGACCGACAGCTTTGTCGGCAAGGTCGATGATGCGTTGAAGACCAAGGAAGCGGAGATCATGCAGGTTTGACCTCCGCGCCATCAGCCGCCCAGACCGGGGATGGCGGGCCAGACGCCGGCAATATTCCCGCTCACATCGCCATCATTATGGATGGAAACGGGCGATGGGCGAAAGCGCGCGGCATGCCGCGGGCGGTTGGGCACGAACGCGGGGTCGAAGCCTTGCGGCGAACGGTCGAGGCGGCGCAGGACATCGGCCTCAAGAATCTGACAGTCTACTCATTCTCGACCGAGAATTGGCGCCGTCCGGTGGCGGAAGTGAATGCGCTTTTCGGTCTGTTGAAAGCCTATGTGAAGCGCGATCTCAATCGCCTGGCGTCTGAAGGCGTGCGGGTTCGGATTCTCGGCACGCGGGCAGGCTTGCCGGATGATATTCGCGAACTGGTTGACCGAGCCGAAGCGCGCACAGCACAGAACACGGCGTTCAATCTCTGCATTGCCTTCAATTATGGTGGCCGCGAGGAAGTTGTCCGCGCGGCGCGCAAACTGGCTGAGGATGTGGCCAGCGGCGCGCGCACGGGCGATGATGTTTCTGAAGATGCCTTTGCGGCCTATCTCGATACTGTGGACATTCCGGACCCGGATATCCTGATCCGGACGAGCGGCGAGTTTCGATTGAGCAATTTCCTGATCTGGCAGGCGGCTTATGCCGAACTGGTTTTCATGGACGTGCTCTGGCCGGATTTCGGCAAGGATCAGCTGCTGGAAGCCATCGACATCTATCATACGCGCGAACGGCGGTTCGGGGGTTTGGCCTCGGGAGCCGCGTAAGATGGCCGTACAGCGCCAACATGATGGCCAGAAAGGTGACCTTGGCCTGCGCCTGGTCTCCGCTTCTGTGCTTATTCCACTTGGCTTGTTGGTGGTCTGGCATGGTGGCCCCTGGCTCGCCGCGGCCTGCGGCCTGTTTGCCGCGCTCATGGGCTATGAATGGGTGCGCATGACGGCATCGCCTTCGATGAAATCCTTCGTGCCGCTGACGGTTCTGCCTTTCATCGCGGCCAGTCTGGGGGCTGTTTTGCTGGCGATCTGGTTGCTCTTTCTATCGATTCTGGTCGCAAGCTTTCTGCACCCGGTCTCGCGCAAGCGCGGCGCTGAGACGTTCGGCATGCTATATGTGGCAGGTATGCCGCTTGCCCTTTTCCTGATGCGAGATGGGCCTTGGGACGGCGTTGCCGTCGCCTTGATCTTCATGAGCATCGTCTGGGGGTCGGACTCGGCAGCCTATTTTTCGGGCCGCGGGTTTGGCGGACCCTTATTGCACCCGGATTCACCCTCCAAGACCTGGAGCGGGGCCATCGGGGCGGTGATTTTCAGCGCGATGTGCGGCATGCTCGCGGCGCGGATCACGGGCGGCGACGCTGTCACCTGGGTATTCGTTGGAGCCGCGATTTCGATTGTCGCGCAACTTGGCGATCTGTTCGAAAGCTCTCTCAAGCGGTCATACGGGATCAAGGATTCCAGCGGCATGGTGCCGGGGCATGGTGGATTGCTGGACCGCGTTGACGGTCTCGGCATGGTTTGCGTCGCGACAGTTCTGGCATTTATAATTGCGCCCGGCCTCATTGGCGTATTAGGGCTAGTCGAATGAGCGGCTTGCGAACCATTTCGATCATGGGGTCGACCGGCTCGATCGGGACATCGGCCCTGTCGGTGATCGCCCATGCCAATGCCGAGGCCGACGATCCGGTTTTCGCGATTGATACGCTGGCAGCCGGACGCAATGCCGAGTTATTGATAGAACAAGCAAGAGCATTTGCCCCGAAACGCGTCGTCATTGCGGATGAAACACAACTGGAAACCGTGCGCGAGGCGTTGTCTGCGCTGGATATCGAAGTCGCCGCCGGGAAATCAGAAATTACGGCCGCGGCCACGCGCCCGGTCGATCGTGTCCTGGCTGCAATTGTCGGGATAGACGGCCTGCCATCCACATTGGCGGCGATCGAGGCTGGCAATTCTGTCGCGTTGGCCAACAAGGAGAGCATGGTCTGTGCGGGACCTTTGCTGAACCGGATGGCTGAATCTGCCGGCGTCGCGATTGTCCCGACCGATTCAGAGCATAATGCGATGTTTCAGGTCATGGATCGGCGTGAAGACTTGTCCAGAATCATACTGACCGCCTCAGGTGGCCCGTTCCGGACGACCAGCCGGGCTGATCTGGAAACCGTCACGCCGCAACGGGCGCTGGCGCATCCGCGCTGGAACATGGGTCAGAAAATCTCGATCGACAGCGCCACCTTGTTCAACAAGGGACTTGAGCTGATCGAAGCCTGTTATCTGTTCCACGTGCCGGAATCGCAGATCGAAGTCGTGATTCATCCTCAATCCATTCTTCACTCCGCGATCGCTTATCGAGATGGCTCGGTTCTCGCGCAAATGGGCACCACAGACATGCGTACACCGATTGCGCACGCCTTGACCTGGCCGGAGCGGCGCCAACCCACACCGGTCGAACCGCTCGATCTGATCGCGCTGGGGAAATTGGATTTTGAGGCGCTGGATTCGGACAAATTTCCGGCTGTTCAACTGTCCAGAGACGCCGTGACAGCCGGCAAGGGCGCGCCGACAGTATTAAATTGCGCTAATGAAGGCGCTGTAGCTGCATTTCTTGCGGGCCAATGCCGATTCCTCGACATAAGCTGGATTGTCGAAACCGCTCTTGAACGGTTTCTTAATGGGCCACTGGCTTGTCAGGATTGCGATAATTTTGAATCCATCCTGGCGATTGAAGCCGAGGCAAAGAGATTAACCGGCGCATTGCTTGAAGAAGTCGAGTGCCAGAAGCAGGAGCGTAGAGCGTGACGGAGATTCTGGCACAAGGCCCGATCTTTCTGCTGTGCCTGGCATTCCTGCTTGGTGTCGTGGTGATCATCCACGAGCTCGGTCATTATTGGGCCGGTCGCTGGTTCGGTGCTGCGGTTGAGTCGTTCTCGGTTGGCTTTGGTCACTCGATCTTCGAGCGCAAGGACAAAAAGGGCACGCGTTGGCGTGTCAACTGGATCCCGCTGGGCGGGTTTGTGAAGTTCGTGGGTGAAAGCCAGCTACCGAACGATGTCGGTAAGATTGAAGACGGCCCACAAGGCAAGCCTTATCCCGAATTGGGGGTCGGGGCGCGATCAATTGTTGCCTTGGCAGGACCAGCCGCGAATTTCGTTCTCGCGGTCGTTCTGTTCGCATGTTTTTTCGCTCTTCGTGGCACGGAACAATATGATGTCTATGCCTATGAAGTGTCCGAAGACTTCCCGGCTGCTGCAGCAGGGATGCAGGCGGGTGACGTTATCAAGTCTGTGGATGGTCAGCCGGTGCGTCAAATATCCGATATGATTGTGATCACCAGCATGTCGTCAAATCGCCCGCTCGACTTTGAAGTTCAACGCGGCGCTGAAACGCTTGCTATGACGATTACGCCGCGCCGCGTGGTGCGGGCAAATCAGCTTGGGCAAATTGTGCCGCAAGGGACAATCGGAATTCGGCCAGCGCCGGTCATGGAGTCGGTGGAGTTTCGGCGCTACGGGCCGATCACAGCGCTCGGCAAGGGCGTTATAGAAACGCGAGATACGGTTCAGCACACAGTATATATGCTGGGGCGCATCATTACCGGAAAAGAACCGCTCGGTCTGATGAGCGGTCCGGTTGCCATTGGTGATGCCGGACGACGCATCGTCAATCGAACAATGGGGGCCGAGCAAGTGCCCCTGACGACGCGGATCAGTGCCCTGGCATGGTCCGCCTTGCAGCTATGCGCATTAATTTCAATCGGTATTGGCTTCTTCAATCTGTTGCCACTGCCAGTCCTTGATGGAGGACACCTGGTCTTCAATGCCTATGAAGCCCTGACAGGCAAAGTCATGCCTGAAAAGGTGCAGGAAATGGCATTGATGGCTGGACTTGGTCTGTTATTGACCATGTTCGTTTTCATCACCTGGGGTGACGTACTGGAAACCGGCCTTTTCAACGGCCCCGCAGGCGAGTAAAGCGCCTGTCAAGGAGGACTAGGGATTGATGCGTAAAGTAATCGCCGCTGCTCTTATGGCGACAAGCGCCTTGGCCGTGACAGAGATTCCGGCATTTGAGTCTGATGCTCAAGTTGCCGAAACGATTCGGCAAATCCGGATTGAGGGCAATCAACGGATCGAAGACCGAACCGTGCAGTCCTATTTGTTGGTCTCACCTGGTGACACATTCGATCCGTCACGGATCGATCTGTCGCTGAAGACGCTGTTTGCGACGGGGCTGTTTGCCGACGCATCCTTTGAAAAAGCCGGTCCAGACCTGGTCGTTCGCGTCGTCGAGAACCCGATCATCAACCGCGTTCTGTTCGAGGGCAATAGTGCACTCGACGATGACAAGTTGCGCGAAGAGATCCAGGCAGCCCCACGCGGGATCTTTACCGCAGCGCGCGTCCAGGCCGACGTGCAGCGCATTCTTGAACTCTACCGCCAGTCCGGACGCTTCTCAGCCACTGTGGAGCCGCAATACAAGCCGTTGGACCAGAATCGCGTCGATCTCGTCTTTGTCATGACCGAAGGTCCGGTCACGGGTGTGCGCGCGATCAACTTTATTGGCAATGATGCCTATTCCGATCGTCGTCTGCGCAGTGAGATCGTTACCAAACAATCCCGCTGGTGGCGCTTCTTCAGCTCGAACGACAATTATGATCCGGGCCGTCTGGAGTTTGACCGCGAATTGTTGCGCGAATTCTATCAGAACAAAGGCTATTATGATTTCCGTGTGATTTCGGCGGTGGCTGATCTGACGCCGGATCGTGAGGATTTCTACATCACCTATACGATCGATGAAGGCGAACAATATACGTTCGGCGAAGTCGATGTGGAGACCGCGCTCGACAAGCTGAGCGAAGAGGGTCTGAAGCGGGCGGTGCCCTTCCAGGATGGCGAATTGTTCCGCGGCGACTTGATCGAGGATACGATTGATACGCTGACTTATGCGGCCGGGATCGCCGGCTATGCCTTTGTCGACATCACGCCGCGCCTGGAGGCCGATCC
Source organism: Pseudomonadota bacterium (assembly GCA_039033355.1). Taxonomy (GTDB): domain Bacteria; phylum Pseudomonadota; class Alphaproteobacteria; order Caulobacterales; family Hyphomonadaceae; genus Henriciella. Next base: position 8,097 of record JBCCCT010000089.1, read on the forward strand.
CGAGACTCGCAAGGTCAATGTCACCTTCGCGATTGATGAAGGACCGCGTGTCTATATCGAGCGCATCAATATTAATGGCAACACGCAGACTCTGGACCGCGTCATCCGGCGCGAATTGCGTGTCGCGGAAGGCGATGCCTTCAACCGCGTGTTGCTGGACCGCTCACGCAATCGCGTACGGGCGTTGGGCTATTTCGAAGAGGTGGAAATCACCGAGAAGGCCGGATCGCGTCCTGACCGAACGGTGGTGGATATCGATGTCGCCGAGACCGCGACAGGCGAACTATCCTTCGCGGCGGGGTTCTCGTCCGTCGATTCCTTCCTGCTGGACCTCAGCGTAACGCAAAGAAATCTGCGCGGCCGGGGACAGACTTTTGTGGGTCGCATTTCAGCCTCGGATCGGCAGCAATTTGTCGATGTCAGGTTCCAGGAACCGCGCTTCCTGGATCGTAATCTGTCGGCCGGTATCGAACTGTTCTCGACCCGGTCGGACTTCCTCGACGTGTCAGACTTTGAATCCGAAACCATCGGTGCCGGGTTCAATTTCGGCTTCCCGGTGTCAGAGAATACCGGCCTGCAATTGCGGTATCGTCTGCAATCGGACGAGATCAATGTCGAAGACCGAAACGTGGTCATCGAGGACGCGACAGGCCTCCTGGCGCTGGAGGAACAGACGTTCGATAATGACACGCCGGATGATCCGTCCGATGATGTCACCATCAATGTACCGTTTGATCCCACCGTGCCGCCTTTCCCGGTGGGGACGTCCGTGGTCGATCAGTGTTCATCGCTCTTCCTGGCGCGATCCTCTATCTGTCAGAGCGAGCGGGCCGATATCACCTCCTTGATCGGCTATTCTTTCAATTGGGATCGCCGAAACGACCCGATCGCTCCGACGGGGGGCTTTGACTTCTCGCTGAGTCAGGACCTGGCTGGTATTGGCGGCGACGTTCAATATCTGCGCACTGAAGTGACCGGCGCAACCTATCGCGGGATTTTCCCGGGTGTGCGCGCCAGTGTGCGCCTGTCCGGCGGCGTCATTGAACCGCTCGGCGACGATGACAGCATTCGGATCAACAACCGCTTCTTCCGTGGCGGGTCGTCCTTCCGCGGCTTTGATGTTGCTGGTCTTGGGCCGCGCGTTATCGACACGCTGGCCGATGAGAATGGCAATGTCACAGACGTGAAGGCACTCAACTCGCTCGGTGGTAAAGTCTATTATCAGAGCACGGGTGAGCTGACCTTGCCGAATTATCTTCCGGAAGAATATGGCATTCGTACCAAGCTCTTCATCGAAGCAGGGTCTGTCGGCATCCTTGACGATGTCGATATCAGTGATCCGGTCTTCTTCACCACCTCGAGTGGTCAATACAATAATGTGCCGGCCGGAACACCGGCGGTACGCCAGATTAAGGACGGGCTTGGTCTTCGGGCCGCAGCTGGTCTTTCTGTGGGTTGGGATTCGCCGTTCGGACCGATTCAGTTCGACTTTTCACAAATCCTTCGCAAGGAAGAGTACGATCGGACCGAGACATTCCGCTTCAGTACTTCAACCCGTTTCTAATAGAGTTCTCAACAGGAGAGAGACTTATGTTCCCCCTCAAATCCATAATGGCAGCGTTCGCGCTGCTATTCACCGCTCCGATCGCGCTCAGTCCTGCGGCTATGGCGCAAGGCACGAAAGTGGTCGTCATTGACCGTGTTAAAATCTATGCGGAAAGCCAGGCCGGTCAGGACCTGCGCAACAAAGTGGCGTCCATCGAAACCACAATGCAGGGCGAGCTCAAGCCGACCGCCGATAAGCTGCAAGCGGACGGCACGTCGCTGGACACAAGAACGCAAGGCATGACGCGTGAGGCTATTCTCGCGGATGCAGCATTGAAAGCGGAAGTCGAGCAATTGGCGCGCGAAGCCCAGGTGTTTAACCAGCAACGTCAGATTACTGCCAACGAGCTTGCTTTGACTGAGCGGGCGGCTTTGGCCGAGTTTAATAATGCCTTGATCCCGGTTTTGCAGCAGGTCATTTCCGAGACCGGTGCGAATGTAATTCTGGATAAGTCTCAGGTCGTATTTGTCGATGATGCTACGGATGTTTCGGCGTCCGTGATCACAAAGTTGAATGCTGCGACGCCTACGATTAATGTGGTGCGTCAGAGAATGCCGACGCAACCGCAGCAATAGTCAATTGGGGGGCTGATGACGATCGATCAGCGCTTTTACAAATCACTGGGTCCGCACAAGCTGCGGACCCTTTTGAATATCTGCGATATCACCGCAGAGGTTTCAGATGATCCTGAAATTACAGGGATTTCTCCCGCGGCCAATGGCAAGTCAGGCGATTTGTGCTTTGTCGAAGGTGGCCCCAAACAGGCCGGTGAGACCAGTCCGGATGCAGCTGCATGTTTCGTCAAGGAAGGCGCCATGGCGAGCCTGCCGGAGTCCGTTGTTCCAGTCATCGTCGACCAGCCACGGTTCGCCCACAAACTGGCCAGTGAGGCGCTGTTCGAGCTGAAGGACTGGCTCAGCCCGGGTAATGAGCCGGCCATCCATCCCAATGCCCAGATCGCGCCAACCGCCACGATTGGGGCGGGCGCCGCAATTGGTGAAGCGGCCCGCATCGGCCCGGGTGTCGTTATCGGCCCTGGGGTTCAGATCGGTGCGCGAACATCGATCGGTCCGAATACGGTCGTGCGCTGTGCCTTGATCGGAAATGATGTCTCCATCCATGCGGGTGCGGTGATTGGTGAAGCCGGTTTTGGTGTCACGCTCGGTCCCGAAGGTGCTGAGGATGCCCCGCAATGGGGGCGCGTGATCATCCAGGATCATGTCACGATTGGTTCGAATACCTGTATCGATCGCGGCGCCTTTGATGATACGATGATTGGTGAGCGGACCAAGATCGATAATCTGGTTCAGATTGCGCATAATGTGATTGTCGGACGCAATGTTATGATTGCCAGCTTTACCGGCATTTCCGGTACCAGCACGATTGGCGACGGCGTGGCCATGGGCGGGCGTGTCGGGATCAAGGATCATGTTCATATCGGTGCTGGCGCCAAGATCGCCGCCTCGGCCGGTATTATGCGCGACATTCCGGCGGGTGAGACCTGGGGCGGCATTCCCGCCAAGCCTCTGCGCCAGTATTTCCGGGAAGTCTCCTGGCTCGAAAAACAGGTCGCGGCAAAGAAGAAACCGACATGAGCGTCACCATACATCCCACCGCTGTCGTCGAGCAGGGCGCACAGCTGGGCGAGAATGTCACCATCGGCGCCATGGCCTATGTCGGCCCGCATGCAGTGTTGAAAGACAATGTCACGCTCCATCCCAAGGCCACGGTAATTGGTCATACGGAGCTGAATGAGGCCGTCGAAGTCTATCCAGGATCGATCCTCGGTGGTCCGCCGCAAGTGTTGGGCTATCGGGAAAGCGATGAGTCCCGGCTCGAGGTCGGCGCGCGAACGATCATGCGGGAGCATACAACGCTGCACACCGGGTCCCCGGAACATGGCGGGATGACACGTGTCGGCGAGGAATGCCTGTTCATGGCGCATACGCACGCGGCTCATGATTGCGTGCTCGGGAATAAGTGCGTGATCGCTAATAACACTCATATTGGCGGACATGTGACGGTTGGCGAACAAGTCTGGTTTGGCGGTGCGGTCGCCGTGCATCAATTCTGCCGGATTGGCGATCATGCCTTTGTCGGTGGCGGTGCGATCCTGGTTGCGGATGTGATCCCGTTTGGATCGGTGGTCGGCAATCACGCGCACCTTGCCGGGCTGAACGTGGTCGGCCTCAAGCGCCGCGGGTTTTCCAGGGAGACCATACGTAGCCTGCGGTCCGCCTATCGGATGCTCTACGCCAAGGAAGGGACCTTCTCTGAACGGCTCGAAGACACCTCTGCCACTTTTTCCGAGGTCCCCGAGGTGATGCAGATTGTGAATTTCATACGCGACAATAAAAGTCGCTCTTTGTGCTTGCCGCGTTAGGAGTTGCCTGTGGCGCCGCTCGGGATCATTGCAGGATTGGGAGAGCTACCGGTCCGGGTCGCGGAAGCGGCCACACAGCGTGGCCAGGGCGTCTACATATTGCGCCTGAAAGGCTTTGAAGAACCGGCCCTGGCGACCTTTCCCGGCGACGTGGCGGGTATTGCGCAACTCGGGAAGATGTTCAAGGCGTTCAAATCGGCGGGCTGCGAGCAGGTCTGCTTTGCCGGCAACGTCAAACGCCCGGATTTCCAGGCCCTGAAACCGGATATCAAGGGCGTGTCTTTGCTTCCCAAGGCGATCGCCGCCGCGCGCGAGGGCGATGATGCCTTGCTGCGCTTTCTCGTCGATGTCTTCGAACGCGAAGGGTTTACGGTGATTGGCGCGGACGAAGCGGCGCAATCGCTTACTGTAGAAGCTGGATTGATGGTGGGACCGACGCCGGATGAAGCCCAGATGGCCGACCTGATAAAAGCGGCTGAAATTGCCCAGCAAATGGGGCAACTCGACATCGGGCAGGGCGCGATCGTTGCCAATGGCCTGGTCCTGTGCGTGGAAGCGCAGGAGGGAACCGATCAGATGCTGCAGCGCTGCGCGACCCTGCCGCGTCAAATCCGCGGCACCCCAGAAGCCCGCCTTGGCGTCTTGGTCAAACGGCCCAAGCCGCAGCAAGAGAGACGGATTGACCTGCCAACCATTGGCCTCAACACGATCGAACTGGCGGCAGAGGCCGGGCTGGCCGGGATTGGTTATGAAGCCGACGGCGCGCTCATGCTGAACGCCGACCAGATCCTCGCCCGCGCGTCGGAACTGGGTCTGTTCCTGTACGGTTTTCCGAAAGACTGGACCCCGTGAGCGGCCCGCGCGTGTATCTCGTCGCGGCGGAGCCGTCCGGCGATTTGCTCGCGCGTGAGACGGCCGAGGCGTTGCGGGCAGAGGTGCCAGATATCCAGATTCACGGCATTGGTGGGCATGAGCTGGCCAAGATCGGCATCACATCCCCGATCGATATTGCGCCGCTTTCCATTCTTGGCCTGTTCGAGGGGCTGAAAGCCTATGGCACCGTGGTGAAACTCGCGGATGCCGCGGCGGATGCGATTATCGCGGCGGCGCCGGATGCGGTCAT
>JBCCCT010000090.1:0-13153 GCA_039033355.1 Pseudomonadota bacterium
AACCGCGCCAAGACTTTCCCGGACGAAACGCGCACGGATCTGCCTCTTTCAGAAGAAGCGCGGCGTTTCTATCGCAATGGGCCGACTTTCCTGCGGCGCTATTTCTCATTCGGGTGGGCGAACTTTCTGGAACGGGCCTGGGTCTTTCTGATTCCCCTGGCCGCTTTGCTCATCCCGTTGGTCCAGATGGCGCCCCCGGTCTATCGCTGGCGCATTCGGCGCAAGATCTATGTCTGGTACAATGACCTGCATGAATTGGAACGGCGCGGTTTCGACGCGGCAGATGATGCGACACGACAACAGGTCCTGACCGATATTCAGTCCTTGCAGCACGAGGTCGGACAAGTCGAAGTGCCAGTCTCCTACAATGATGAATTATACCACTTGCGCAGCCATATCAATTTCGTCGAAGCGCTGATTGCGCGGCAAGCCAGTAAGGCCTGACCAGAAGAGACTCCAAATCGAAAGGTCTAGTCTTGCCGAGCCTTATTGCTTATGTCATATTATAACAAATCGTGGCAGCGACAAGGTATTGGAATGATCCGGATGAGACTCAAACCCGTCCTCGCAGCGATTTTACTCATGGGGCTCAGCACCGTTTTCATGGCGCACGCTCAGGAAGACTCTTCAGAAGGCGATGAACGCGTCCTCGACTCCGTTGTTGTGACGGGCGTGCAGAATGATGAAGCCATGGCAGCTTTTCGCGCTGGTGAATATGCCGAAGCAGAAGTCGGGTTTCTTGATAATGCGCGATGCGCTCATCGCCGGGAGCGCAATCTGTCTGCCGCAATCGACAGCGCCCGGTCGAGCAGTTTCCGAACCGATATCAACCCGGCGCAACCCAATGGCGCCAGTAATGCGCCGGGCAATATCGCGCAACCCGTTAAGCGGACCTGCGCCCATCGCGGATTCCAAGTCTATATGGCGGGACTGTCGCAAATTCAGCTGGGCAAGCCAGAGGAAGCCCGACAAAGCTTTAAAAAGGCGACTGTTCTGAGCAAGATCCTGTATGATGCGCACTATAAACTGGCGCTCATGGCTCTGTTGGACGGCGATCAAAAAATGGCCGAAAGACAATTGAACAAGATCAACGGGATTTTGAAACGCTGCCGCCGCTGTCCAGCCAGGCAGGAAATTCTGGACCGCCAGGCGCATCTCGAGAAAGCGCTCAATGGCGAGGTTAAGCTGTACTAATCCGTTTAGTTTTTGTGGCGCCTCGCTTCACCGCTTTCCTGTTGACGCTGACGGATCTCCCCCTTCATAGTTCCAAAAAAGAACTCAAGGAGGCCTGAGAATGAAACCCGTATGTCTAGTGATTGGGGCCGGCGCCGGAATTGGTGGCACGGTCGGCACAAAATTCGCCAGCGAGGGCTATCACGCGGTTCTGTGTCGGCGCAGCGACAAGGAGGGCCTGGACCGCCTGGTCGATGGCATAAAGTCTGCTGGCGGCGAGGCCACGGGCCTGCTGCTCAACGCCATTGATGACAATGCGATCGAGGATGCGGTCACCCATGTCGAGCAGAGTATCGGACCGATTGAAGTCGTGATCTACAATCTTGGCGCGCAAATTGGGGACCGCCCGCTGGAGGATACGAGTTACAAGGCCTTTGAAATGGGCTGGCGCCTGGGAACGTTCGGCCTGTTTCGCCTGGCCAAGACCGTGTGCCCCCTGATGGAAGAGCGCGGCAGTGGCAAGATCATTGTCACTTCGGCCACAGCGGCGGTTCGTGGCAATCGAGGTCAGCACTCGCACGCTGCCGCGATGGGGGGACGTCGCATGCTGTGTCAGACCCTGAACGCGCAATATGCCTCCAAGGGCATTCACGTGACGCATATTCTCGTTGATGGCGCGGTGGATGCGCCGGATACGCTCGGCAAAATACTAGGGCCGGATCTGTTCCAGAAATTGCGCGAAACCCGGGGCGCCGAGGATGGCCTTCTCTTGCCGGTCGAGATGGCTGAGACCTATTATCACGTCGCCGCCCAGCATCGTTCAGCCTGGACGCACGAACTGGATTTGCGGGCCTATTCCGACGTGGCCTGGTGGAATCATCAATAGGCAACGCGTTTTTGCTGCAATTTGAAGACGCTCATGGCTGGACGCAATCGCGAAAACCGGATTTAGGGTTTCGCATGTCTGTCAGGGAATGATGTCTTTGAAGCTTCCATTGGATCCAGAAACCGTCAAAGGATTCCTTGCGCCCGAAGAAGGCGCGGCCTTGCACGCAGTTGCAATGCAGCAAGCCGCCCATGGTCCGTGCGTCGAGATTGGCGGTTATTGCGGAAAGTCAGCGCTATATATTGGCACCGCCTGCGCGGCGGCTGGCGAGATCCTGTTCTCGATCGACCATCATCGCGGCTCTGAAGAAAACCAGCCGGGCTGGGCGTATTTTGACGACACGGTCTGGGACGAGGCGGCACAGGCGGTCGACACTTTGCCTTTCTTTCGCACCACAATGCGGAAAGCCGGACTGGAAGGCACTGTGGTCCCGATTGTCGGCAAGTCGATCGATATCGCGACCCGGTGGCGGACGCCGATCAGCTTTCTGTTCATTGATGGCGGCCATACGATGGAACATGCGCTGAATGATTATCGCGGCTGGCTGCCGCATGTCATGCCGAACGGTATTGTTGCCATTCATGACGTCTTTCCTGACCCGAAAGATGGCGGACGACCGCCCTACGAAATCTATCAGAGAGCGCTGGCTTCTGATCTGTTTGTCGAAGAACAGGCTGTAGCCAGTCTGCGAATCTTGCGGCGGCTCTAGAGCAGAGGTCTGGTAAGTATGCGGCTGGCCGCGCTGGTATTGTCCAGCGCATCGGCTGCCAGAATGATGGCGGCCTGAGTCCAGCTTGGCTGTTCTTGCGGCCAGTAAATTTCTTCCTCGGTCTGCAATCCCATCCAGAACGCGCCGCCTTCATCGCGCAGGTCCAGCAAGGTGCTGAACAGCGCTTCAGCCTGCTCCATTTTATTTATGGCGACAAGGGCCAGGACGAGTTCTGCGGTTTCCGCCGCTGTAATCCAGGGCTGATCCTGAACGCACAGACAGCCGCGCTCGTCTGGCACAAACATGTCCCAGCGTGCGGAAATGTGGTCGCGCGCTCGCACAGGCTCTAACGCACCGGACAGGACCGGATAATACCAGTCCATTGCAAACCGCGCCCCCTCCCCGCGTCGATCAAACAGAAGCGGTCCGGATCGCAGGGCTGTGCGCAAGGCCTCATACCCCTGTCGCCAATGCTCGGATGGTTGTCCCAGCGCAATGGCCAGGCGAATTCCACAGGCGAGGCTTTTCAGGATTGAAGCATTGCCCGCGAGCAGCGCATCATCTTCCGCACTGCCCCAGGCTTCCAGCGCCCATGAGATCGTGCCATCTGGCCGCTGCAGGGTCAGCACAAAATCGAGGGCGCGCGTGACCATAGGCCACCAGGTCTGTACTTGTTCAATGTCGCCGGTTTGCTCAAGATAGTGAAAAACACCAACCGCGGGATAGGCGCAGAAATTGGTGTCGCGCACGGCCGGAGCTTTATCACGGCTGATATAGAGCCGGTCGACCATGGGCAGCGCATTCCCATACTCGCCGAACCAGGCACCATCTGCGAGCTGATGCGTCGCCAGATAGTCATATGCCCGCGCCGCCGCGGTCAGCTCACCGGCCGCGCACAGGGCCATTGCGCTTTCAACATGGTTCCACGGATCCCAGGCCCCATTCTCAAACCAGGCAATGGCGCCGTCATCGGTCTGAATCTCGAGGATTCGGTCGACAGCCGGCCGCAAATCGCGCGCGATTCGGGTAGCTTCGACGGTGTTGAACAGGCCATCCATTACGGCGTCGATGCTCCATCAAAGTACAGCACCAGACTCTTGCCCATAAAGGGAGAAATCACGGTATCCAGGCCCCGGGTCAGCCATGGCTTTTTCATCAAATCCCAGACCAGGAACCGGTGATAGGCCTTGACCCAGGCATGGTCTTCCTCGCGGTCCCAGAAAGCGCATTTCAACCACCAGTATGGAACATGAATGCCGTGTGCATGGTGGCGCCTGATCAGGTTGAAGCCGTGCGATTCGACAGAGACTTTCAGATCAACTTCATCAAAAATCCGGATATGTCCGCCGGGCTCAAAGGCGTAACCGTTCGGCGGTGGGGCCAATTGCCAGCAAATTCGTTCCGGCCAGGCATGTGGCACCGAAACACATAGCTTTCCATCGGGTTTCAAGACGCGCCGCATTTCAGCAAGGGCGCCGTGATAGTCCGGCAAGTGTTCCAACACCTCGGAACAGATAATCGCATCGAAACTGTTATCCTCAAATTGCAAGGCGGTGGCGTCGCCCGTTTCAAACGTGACCTTTCCCTTTTGGTCGTCGGTGGGCTTTGGCAGCGTGTCGAGCCCCTCTGCCGCTTTTTTCAGGGACTCCTCATTGAGGTCGACCCCAACAATGTCCAGCTTGCCCAATAAATAGAGACCATGGACATGGCGGCCTTCACCGCATCCGAGGTCAAGCACGCGGTCGCCGGCTGACAGTCCCAAATGCTTGAATCGCGCGGTTAGCATTGCGCCGCCATCGCGTTTTCGAAGAAAGCGAGATATTTCGGCGCGATGCTGTCCCAATTGAAATGCTGCTGGGCGCGCGCGAGACATGCGGCGCCGAGGGCTGCTTGCCGATCTGGCGATGCCAGCAAATTCGAAATTTCTCGCGCCAGAGCGTCTGAATCGCCCTTCGGGACGATGATCCCGGCCTCCCCCGCAACTTCCGGCAAGGCCCCTCCATCAGTGACAATAACAGGCGTGGCGCAACTCATGGCTTCGGCGGCAGGAAGCCCAAAGCCCTCATAGAATGATGGGGTGACAGCGACGGTTGCGGTTTGGAACTCGCGGGCCAGCGCCTCGCGGGTGAGATCGCTCTTGAACTCAACATGCGCTTCCAGGCCAAGCGATTTCAACGTCTCGCGCGCTCGGCCTTTGCGGAGTTTTCCAATCACCACGAGTTCGGCATCCGGGTGGGTTTGTCGAACCTGATGATACGCCTCCAGCAGCACGTGCAGGCCTTTCAGCGGCGTGTCAGCGCTCGCGGTTGTAATGATCCGTTTTGCGGCACGCTGTACCTCTGCATCTGGTCGAAAGGTCGACTGGTCAATGCCCAGCGGAATGGGAAAAATGCGATCCGGGTCAATGCCAAATTCGGAGACAATATCAGTCTTTGCGTGTTCCGACGGACAGGTGATCATTTGCAATTTGCGGGCGGTGCGGACCTGCATGTGATGGAAGGCGTACCAGCGTTTGACCAACCATCGGCGCTTCCAGCCTTGCGCCGCTTCGAGTGCCAGAGTCCGGTCCCGCGTGATCGGATGATGGATCATGGTCGTCAGCGGTAGGTTCAGCTTTGTATCAATCCGGAGAATGCCAGAGGCCAGGGTCTGATTGTCGAGCACGACATCATAGTTGTGGCGGGCCTGTTTCAGATAGGCATAGGCCCGTTGGCCAAATGTGTATGGCTCGACAAATTTGCCGGACAGATGGCCAAAATACTCATACGTATCCGTCGGGCTGAGCAAGTGATGCGGGCGCAAGGCATAGTGACCAAAATTTGGCTGCGCATAGAGATCCAGCGATGGCAGTTTCACCAGACGCACTTGCTTGGACAATTGCGGATAAGGCGGCCCGGAAATCACATCGACCAGAGCGCCGGCCTTGGCGAGCGCCTGGGACAGGTAGTCAACATAAACGCCCTGACCCCCCACCTTCGGGTCAGAGCGGTAAGAGAGAATCGCAATCCGCAGCGGTGCGGCCCCCTGCTCATCGCGCAGATCTCTTGGCGTGGTCGATGGGTCGAGCATTCGCGAGTATTCAGCCCCTGGGTTGCCGCACGTCTTCCAGACACTTTGCGTGGGAATTCAAGTCAATTGCCGCGCCGGTTTCACGCTGTGAATCGCACCGTCTGACGCTTTTTCCATCACAAACAGCGCTTACCCGTCGTCAGGCAAGACAATGGCTGCAGCAAAGTTCTTGAAACTATAATTCCGACTTTTCGGAGATCAATTCAACCACAAGTTAATTTTTAAATTGTTTTATATGACCTCAATACTGTATTCGGAGATTTATATATGAAGTATTCGGTTTCTTTTTGCTCGCTTTTTCTGGGCGCCAGCCTGTTTCTTGCCCCATTCGCCGACGCCAGCAGTCGATTCACGCTTGAAAACGATATCGATAAAAAGGTCAGCTTGTATATCTATACCGGGAAAGATAGCGCTTGCCTGATCGAGGAGAAAACCAAGTCCGTGCCGGCTGGCAAGTCGCGAACCTTCGGCTGTTCCGGGCAAGGCAAAAATCAATGCCGTGTCACCTTGATTGCGGATGGCAGCGGCATCTGCAAGGGCAAGCGGGACTCGTGCGGCGGAACCGCGATGCGGGCGAAAGACGACACCAAGATCATTGTCGCCCATAATGGCAGCGGCGGATACCGCTGCCTCATTTCAGAATAGGTGATCGGCGGTCAGCCGATTACTTGTTCGGTTGCGGTGTTGTCCGCAGATAAGGGCGGATCTCGGTATAACCTTTCGGGAACAGCTTATCGGCTTCCTCATTGGTGACACTCGGGACGATGATCACGTCCTCGCCATCCTGCCAGTTGACCGGCGTTGCAACTTTCTGCGTGTCGGTCAGCTGCAAACTATCGATCAGACGCAGAATTTCATCAAAATTCCGCCCCGCGGATGGCGGATAGATGATGGACGCGCGGATCTTCTTATTATTGTCGATGACATAGACGGCGCGCACCGTGACTTTGGCATCGGCATTCGGGTGGATCATATTGTATAGCGTCGCGACCGTCTTTTCCGGATCACCAATGATCGGGAAATTGACCGTGGCATTCTGCGTATCCTCGATATCCTCGATCCACTTATTGTGCTGCTCGACTGTATCGACAGAAATGACCAGGGCCTTGGCGCCCCGCTCGGCCAGCTTGTCCTTGAGTTTTGCGGTATAGCCGAGTTCCGTGGTGCAGACCGGTGTGAAATCCGCCGGATGCGAGAAGAACACAACCCAATCATCCCCGATCCAGTCATGGAATCGGATCCGGCCTTGTGTCGTATCGGCTTCGAAGTCGGGGGCAGTGTCGCCGAGCAGAAGGCTCATCTGACATCTCCTTGTGAATTGGCTTGATTTCTGCACTGAAAATGAGGCCTATGATGAAGCGTTCCAACGGGGAAAGCCTGACTCGCAGGTTTAGTTTTCCTGCACCATTCTTGAGGAGCATAGATGCAGCGTCTGATTTTAATGCGCCACGCGAAGACCGAACCGTGGACGGAAGGCGTTGATGATCATGCACGGGCGCTCACGCCGGTCGGTCATGAGGCCGCCGCTGCCATGGCCGTGGCGCTAAAGACAGAAGGCTGGGTGCCGGAACGGGCCGTGGTTTCGACGGCGCGGCGAACCCGCGAAACCTGGGTGCATCTCAGCGCGGTTTTTGAAAATTGCGAAATGATCCTGGAGGAAGACCTCTATCTTGCGGGTGAACGCGGCGTATCGGATTTGATTGCCGACCATGATGGCGCGCGAACACTGATCATTATCAGTCATAATCCGGGCCTGCATGATCTGTCGCTTAGTCTTTTGCGGGCGGCAGGCAGTCACGATCATCAAGCCGCCATTCGCATCGCGTCCAAACTGCCCACCGGTGCAGCGGTGCTGTTTGAGGCTGATGAAGATGGGGCATTTGTGCCCGCGCACTTTCGTTTGCGGAACTTTATCAAGCCCAAGGATGTGCTGAACCTTTAACCCCCCAACTGAAATCGCCCCATCCAATGGACGGGGCGATCAAGCAGAGCCGGGCTGGAACGATTATCGTGCCAGGCGGCGTTTACTGCGGCGGCGTCGACCGACCAGCAAATGGTCACGGCCGGACGCTTTCGCATCGCGCTGAAGCGCTGGGAGGATGTAAACGCCCGGCTCGTCTTCGAAGCCTTCAATGTCGAAATAGGTCGGGGCGCTGACGCTGGTGGTGACTTGGGAGGAAGTCGCTTGCATAGTTTTAGTCCTTTATTATATGGCCCGGGTCTGCCGGGATCAGAGGCCCCTTTTGGAGTCTCTCTGACAAAGATTATCTAGCATACGTTTTATTGTTTTTCAATATGTAGATATCGTTTTTCGGTAATTTTCTGCGTTTTTCCCCTCTTATTGGCCCGTTTCACCCAATCCGAGGGACAATTGCTGCCCGGGAGTCGACGTTCGGGACGGCCGCGACAAGCGGCTCGCGCGCGTCTGTCCGGTCGATGATGATGCCGGCGCTTGCGACAGAGTTGGCAGCAAGTGCAGAAAACTGGCAATCGACGCGGCGCGAATGTCCAATCCGGCCTTGAGGGCCTGCTGATGCGCCCCGACCGCGGCTTGCCACACTTCGCGAAGAGAAACCGTCCCCAGCTCCATATGCGGGCGCAGGGCGGCAAACGCATCCTGGCCCGATTGCGTGCTCGGGGCCGTATTGACCGCTGTTCCGAGAAAACGCTTCAGTTCGGAAATGGCCTGCTTGCGGCCCCCGGACGAAGCGCCCGATTCTGATTTGGAGACGGTCTCATTCGGGGAGGGCGCGGTCTCCGGCCATGTTCCGATGCCGACATTGGCGGATGGAATCATGTCCGGGGCTTCATGCCGCGGGCGGGCCATGAAGCGCTCCCAGACCGTCTGCCAGGATTCATGCCCCCGAGGTTGGCTTTCGGGTTGAAACTGCTGATGACGCCGGAATTGAACGCCGGCCCGCAAGGCCCATGCTTCCGCCTGTTGCGCCAACGGGTCGGGTGATCCGGTTTCATGTGTGTGCAGGCTCATAATCCGATGCTGCGTGTGCAGATCGGACAGAATCTCCAGAGCATTGCCCTGACGCAAATGAAGCATGGCCTCGCGTTGCGCCAGCGCTGCGCGCAAGTCGGTCAAGGCGTTCAGCAGGAAAGCGTCGCTTGAAAGCTGCGACTGGTCCTCGGCATTGGCCGAGTTCGACCAGACAAACAGGGCCAGAACCTGCCCGCCTTCGCGCGCGGCCGATTGGCAGGCAGCCCGCAGCGCCGCGTGGTCGTGGACGCGCAAATCTTGACGAAACCAGGTGACGTGTAAGCCAGTCATGGAACATATATAGAACAAATGCGAAAACATGTCCACCGCAGTGACGTGTGGTTGCGATAAAGAGGACTCAATCCACAGGTTCTTGAGCGGTATTTATATTTGATTTTTATTTATATAATGAATAATTCTCCATATAAATACAGTATTATATATGAGAAAACTGACCCGCTACGCGCGCGGTTTAACTTTTCGCAACCTGTACCGGCGCCCCCAGAGCCAACCGAAGCCAGCATACGCCGCGTCGCGGACTTTCCGCGGCTGGGTGAGGACTTGTCGTTCCGGTCCGGGTTGGCGGCGCGACAAGTGCGCATGATCAATCGCGCCTTGGCCATGTTTGGCCTCGGCTTGATCTGTTTTCCCCTGATCACGCTGATGACGCTGTCATGGGTTTTGTTCCTGGTTTTCTTCGCTCTGATATTCTGGCGCGGGCTTCTGGTCTTCGTCGGCATCTGTATGCGAGCCACCCGGCGCGTGGCCACCCCCATTGCTGACCGCAACGAAGCCTTGCCCATCTATTCCATTCTGGTGCCGCTTTATCAGGAATTGGACGTCATTCCGCAAATCGCAAAAGCCCTGTCAGACTTGAATTGGCCAACCGACCGCCTCGACATTCAAATCCTGCTCGAGGCGGATGATGCGGCGACGATTGCGGCGGCTCGAATGGCGGCCTTTCCGTCCCGCACACGATTCCAAATCGTACCCGCCGGCGGTCCGCGGACCAAACCAAACGCGTTGAACCATGGCCTGTCAGAGGCCGCCGGGCGCTATGTAACCGTCTATGATGCCGAAGACATGCCGCATCCTGATCAATTGCGGGCCGCACATCATGCCTTCGAGATCGCGCCAGATCATCTTGTCTGTGTCCAGGCACCCTTGATCGGCGATCCCGCGCGCGGCGGTTGGCTGGGGGCACAATGGGCGCTGGAATATGACGTCCAGTTCGGCCTGCTTCTCCCCAGTCTCGCGCTCTATCGCATGCCCTTATTGATTGGCGGCACCAGCAATCATTTTCGCAAGGATGCTTTGCAGGCGCTGGGTGGATGGGATTCCTGGAATGTCACCGAAGACGCAGATCTGGGCATGCGGATCGCAAGAGCGGGCCTGGTATCTGGCACCGTGTCCCTGCCAACCATTGAGGAAACCCCGTCGCGACTGGACGTCTGGCTGGCGCAGCGGTCGCGCTGGATCAAGGGGTTTGCCCAGACCTGGCTAGTCCTGATGCGGGCGCCGCGCAAGACATGGACACAAATGGGGATCTTGCCCTTCATGAGCATGCAGCTCTGTCTCGGGGGCGCCATTCTCGCGCCGCTTTGCTATGCGCCCTGCACGCTGGTTTTGCTGTTCGTTTTGCTGTCACCGCAATTCAATGTCGGTCCGCACGGCGTCGCGCTTATTGTCAGTGCGATGATTGTGGGCCTGATCGGGGATGTCTGTGCGCCAGGCCGGCTGACGCCTGGGCGCGTTCTGGCCATTTTGACTCGCCCTTTCTATTGGCCTTTGCATTCCATTGCGGCCTATCGCGCCATTTGGGAGCTTGCGAAAGCGCCATTTTTCTGGGCAAAGACCCCGCACAGACCCAGAGACATGAAAGAGACGGCCGCGTGCTCGACTGGATTATCAGCCTCAGCCTCGCCTTCAGCTTCATCGCGCTGGGTATTTTCGCACAATCAAAAATGGGCACCATTCGGAAAAAGGATCAGCGCCCCCATCAACTCCCCTGGGGATTGATCATGGTGGGCTGTGTGTTCGGACTATTCCTGGTCGTGGTGCACCTGTTGAACATAGTCGGCGTCGAAACCGGGCCGGAGCATGGATTTCTGGGTCGTTTCTAGATCCGGCGTCGATAAAACACCTGCCTGGACGTTTTCATCTCTGAATGTCCGACAGGCAATGACGGGTCTTTAGTGATCGGAACAGTCATCCGAATTCCCAGCCTCATTCGTTACCCAGTTTCCGTCGCCGCCACTTGAAAGCTTGCACATATTATTGGTCTTCGTCTGACCGCCCATTTTGTAGAGCTGCGTCGACTCAGCGCTGCTGGCAGGCAGGCCTGTGGTGTAAATTCTCGGATTGTCCTTCCGGCAGCCCTCATTGTCTCCGAGCGCGATATAGGCTTTCAGCCAGACCTCAGACCCGTTTGGCACATCGCCGAACTTGTCGAGATCGAGACAAAACCCCTGATCCTTATGGAGATCCTTGGTGAACTTGTTCGACTTGTGCTTGCCGTCCGGCGTGATCCATTTCAGCTCGACGTCGCTGATTACATAGTCGCCATTGTTCTGCAGATGCAGATAACGAACGGGATGGTCGGTATCGGCGGCGGCCAGCAAGGCTGTCGCGAGGGCTGCGCCTCCAGCGCATAGCAATGCGCGCGCGATCGCGATGACGTGTCCTGGTTTCATATCCGATCCTCGCTGATTGATGGTCATGGCTTGTGCGAAGAGTGTTTCACCCATGAGCCAGCAAATCGCCTGTCAGATCCGGCAATCACGCACCACACCATTGCGCAAAGCGCTCGGGGAACAGGATCTAACCCCGCGTGATAGATAGCCATCCTCAAAAGGGCCGGTTATGTTGAGGCGTTATAGCAAGCAAAGCTGCCTGATCGGGCAGGAATACGGGAGAATAATCATGGCGTTTGATGCCCCCGAGGAACTCGAGGCGTTTCGCACCGAAGTGCGCGACTGGTTGGAAGAGAATTGTCCGGCCAGCATGCGCACACCGATGAAGGATCATGAAATCGTCTGGGGCGGACGCCGCGAAGCGTTCAAGAACCCGGACTCAAAAGTCTGGCTGGAGCGTATGGGCGAGCGCGGCTGGACCGCACCGGAATGGCCGGCTGAATATGGCGGCGGTGGTCTCAACAAGGCTCAGGCGCGCGTGCTGCAACAGGAATTGCGGCGTATCAAAGCCCGCCCGGCTCTGTTCTCGTTCGGGCTCTGGATGTTTGGGCCGGCGCTGCTGGAATTCGGCAATGACGAACAAAAGAAGCGCTACATTCCGGACATTGTCAAAGGCAAGACGCGCTGGTGTCAGGGCTATTCCGAACCGGGCGCCGGGTCGGATCTGGCGGGCCTGCAGACCAAGTGTGAGGACAAAGGCGATCACTGGCTGATCAATGGTCAGAAAGTCTGGACCTCCTATGCCGATCAGGCCGACTGGATTTTCTGCCTGGTCCGCACGGACAAGACGGTCAAGCATGATGGTATCAGCTTCCTGGTTTTTGACATGCAGACCGAAGGCGTTGAGGCGCGGCCGATCAAGCTGATCTCTGGCTCATCGCCCTTCTGCGAAACCTTCTTCACCGATGTCAAAGTGCCGAAGGATCAATTGGTTGGACAACTCAATGCCGGCTGGACGATTGCCAAACGCTTGCTGCAATTTGAGCGCTCGTCGATTTCCGCGGGCGGATTTGGTGGCACAGGCGGCTCCGGCATCCTGCCGCCGCAGGAATATGCCAAACAGCATGTCGGCGTCGACGAAACGGGCCGCGTTACCGATGGCGACCTACGCGCCCGGATCACGGACCACTTAATGTATGCCAAGGCGTTCGGCCTGACCGTGCAACGCTCGACCGAGCAAGCCAAGGCCGGGCAGGAAGTCGGCCATACCGCATCGATCATGAAATATGCCGCCGCGAAGATGAATCAGGACAAGTGCGAACTGATTGTTGAAGCGCTGGGCACGGACGGTCTTGGCTGGTCTGGCGACGGATTTGCCGAAGACGCCAAGAAAGCCACGCGCGGCTGGTTGCGTTCGAAAGGCAATTCGATTGAAGGCGGCACCAGTGAAATCAATCTCAACGTGATTGCCAAACGTGTGCTTGGCCTGAGGGAGCATCAATAATGGCGTTCATTCTGTCTGAAGATCAGCAAATGCTGCGCGATACGGCCATGGCCTTCGCGCGTGACGAACTGCCGGTCACGCATCTGCGCGAACTGCGCGATGGTGGTGCCAATGGTATTGATACCGGTACGCGCACCAAACTCGCCGAGCTTGGCTTTTTCGGAGTCCTCGTCCCGGAAGAATATGATGG
>JBCCCT010000091.1:0-13147 GCA_039033355.1 Pseudomonadota bacterium
TCAGGCGACCGTGGCGCGCCTCAACCAGCTACAAGTGTGACAGGAGGGGCCTAGGCGGCTCTTCCAAAAAGTGGTTAAACACCGCAAAGTTCCACTCAAAGGTGACCTAATGACTGCAAAAAATTACCTCTTTGGGGGCGCTGCGGCGCTCGCAATTATTCTCGCCGGTTGTGATGTTGTGCGCGCGCCAAGCGCTGACACGTCTGCGGAGTCCGACACCGCGACAACCGAAGGCACCGATGTCGAAACGGCCTCAGTCGATGAAGCCGCGCTTGCCGATAATCCGCTGCTGCAGGACTGGGATACGCCATATGGTGTCCCACCTTTTGCGCAGATCGAGGATGCCGATTACATGCCGGCCATCGATGTTGCGATCGCTGAACTGGAATTCGAGATTGAGGCGATTGCCAGCAATCCTGACGCGCCAACCTTCGAAAACACAATTGTCGCGCTCGATAAATCCGGCGCCACGTTGTCAAAAGTCGCCTCTGTCTTTTCCAATGTGACCGGTACGGACACGAATGACACGCTGCAGGGTCTGGCAACAGAAATCTGGCCCAAGGTGACCGCGGTCAGCAATGATATCAGCTTCAACGCGCCCCTATTCGAGCGTGTGAAGGCCGTCCGCGATGCGGCGCCAACGCTGGACCTGGACGAACAGGATTTGCGCCTGATCGAACTGACCTATCGCGGCTTTGAGCGCGCTGGCGCGACCCAGAGCCCGGAGGTCAAAGAGAAAGTCGCGGCGATCAATGAAGAACTGTCTTCCTTGACCACTTCCTTCTCGCAAAACCTGCTCGCCTCAACCAAGGCGTTCAAGCTGGAAATTACCGACGAAGCCGAACTGGCCGGATTGTCTGAGGATTTCAAGGCCGCTCTGAAAGAGGGCGATACCTGGGTCCTGACGGTTGACCGGTCGGTCTATGAGACCTTCATGGCGCAGTCAGAGAATCGCGACCTTCGCCGGCAAATGTTCGATGGCTATCGCCTGCGCGCCACCGAAGGCGATACGGATAATGGACCGCTTGCCATCAAGATTGCCCAGCTGCGCGCGGAGAAGGCCGAGCTGCTCGGCTATGCCACGCACGCCGACTATATCCTCGAATACAATATGGCGCGGACCCCGCAAAACGTAGAGGATTTCCTGGTCCGCGTCTGGGAGCCGGGCCTTGCTCAAGCCAAGGCTGAGCGCGATGAAATGCAGGCCATGATCGGAGATGAATTCACCTTCGCCGGCCATGACTGGTGGCATTACAGCGAGAAAGTCCGCCAGGACAAATATGCCTTTGATGGTAATGTCCTGAAACCATATTTCGAGCTGAGCGCAGTCCGCACCGGGGCCTGGACCATGGCGGAACGCCTGTTCGACATCACGTTGGAAGATGTCGATGTAGAGGGCTGGAACCCGGTGGTCACCGCTTATGACGTCAAGGACAAGGCGACCGGCGAACATCTCGGTCTGTTCATGATGGACATGTATGCGCGCGACAGCAAACGCGGCGGCGCCTGGATGAGCTCCTATCGCGCCTCGACCAATTATGATGACGCCGATGAAGTGCGGCCGATCGTGACCAATAATCTCAATCTGATCACACCGGCGGATGGTGCGCCAACTCTGATGAATTTCAGCGAGGTTGAAACCTTTTTCCACGAGTTTGGGCATGGTTTGCACGGCCTTCTGACGCAGATGAAATATTCTGAATTCTCAGGCGTTGATGGCCCGCGCGACTATACCGAATTCCCGGCCCAGATCCTTGAGCATTGGGCCGGCGAGTCTGAAATGCTGGCGGAATATGCGCTTCACTATGAAACCGGTGAGCCGATCCCGCTCGAGCTGATCGAGAAGATGCGCGAAGCCTCGAACCACAATCAGGGCTTCCGCACGACGGAGTTCATTGCGGCCTCCCTGCTGGATCTGGCCTGGCACCGTCTCAGCCATGCAGAAGCGCTGGCCATCACGGATGCGCGCGCATTCGAGAAAGAGGTGCTGGAAGGCTATGGCCTGATCGAAGAGATCGAGCCGCGCTATCGCAGCCAGTATTTCGCCCACATCTTCTCCAGCCCGGTTGGCTATTCGTCTGGCTATTACGCCTATCTCTGGTCAGAGATCCTCGACGCCGATGGCTTCACCGCCTTCAAGGAAGCCGGCGATATCTGGGATCCGGAACTGGCCGCCCGTTTGAAGAAATGGGTCTATGAGTCCGGCGGCCTGCGCCCGGCGGATGAGCTGTACCGCTTGTTCCGCGGCTCTGACCCAACCATCGAGCCTCTGCTCCGCATCCGCGGTTTCGAGGCCGGGGAAAGCGGCGAAGGCTAAACGGGTCGCTGATACAGAAATGAGAAAGCCGCTCCAAACGGGGCGGCTTTTTTGATTGCCTCTAAGCCGCCAATGGCGCGGTCACAGCGCAACCTTTGCCGCGCTGTTTCGCCGAATACAGGGCCGCATCGGCGTCTTCGAGCGCGCCGAACACTGTCGCGGCGCCGGCCATTGGGAAGGCGATGCCAACACTGGCGCCGATGCTCAGGGTCTGGCCACGCCACTGAATGGGTTCGGCGACTCGGGCAATGATCGCATTGGCGAGCGCTTCGACATCCGATTGGCGGGTTCGCTTCTGGCACAGGACGATAAACTCATCACCGCCATTCCGGAATGGTGTCGCCTCGGGCAGACACACATCGCGCAAGCGATCGGACACTTCCTGAAGGACGCAATCCCCGGCCGCATGGCCGTACGTGTCATTGATCGCCTTGAAGCCATCCAGGTCGATCTGCATCACGGCCAGGGGCCGCTCCCGCTGACCCGAGGCCCGCGCGACGGTCTGTTCGAAACCGAAGCGATTGGGCAATCCGGTCAGCAGATCATGCGTGGCGTGGTGTGCGGCTTCGGCGTTCTGACGGTGCAGGGCCCAGATGAAAGCGATGGCGGTCAACGTGCAGAAGACCGGCAAGGTATAGTGATTGATGTCGGAATAGGGCACCACATCCAACGCTCGCAGGAAGATCCAGAAGGCGCCGAGCTGATTGGGAATCCAGCTGATCACGACCAGACCGGCGCCCGGCGCACCCCGGCGCCAGAGGGCGATGACGCCAAACAGGATGACCATCGGTCCGATCGCCATAGTGACGGTGAAGGCAAGCGCGGCGACCCACATGGGAAGCGGCGTGGTAAAACAGGTCAGCAGCGCGAAAGCGGCTTGAATGCGCAACATGCGGAACATGATTGGCGCATTGGTTTTGGTCTTTAGGAACCGGTCCACGAACAAGGCGGTGGCTGCCATTCCAATGCCCTGACACACAAAGAGCAGGAACAGATAATCGCCGGTGCGGTCTGGCCAGAGATAGGCTTTGTCGAGCCCGGTGGCGGTCAGGATATAGCCCGCTGAGGCGATGCAGAAGACTGAGAACCAGAGCGACGACCAGTGCCGCGACCCAAAGAATGACACCAGGCCCAGCGCCGCCATCGTCAACAGACAGCCAATCAACAGGCCAAACAAAATGAGCGTGCTCGTCGACAGATTGAGCCAGGCAGATGTGCGATAGACGCGCAAGGGCAGGATAATCACGGTGTCCGATTGGATGCGGAAATACACATCCTTGATTTCGCCTGGCGCCAGTTGGGTGTCGATCACGGGGAACCGGTTCGCAACCTGACTGGACGTACGCGGGACGAACTGTCCGCCAGAGGCGGAGGTGACGGATCCATCTGCAGCGCGGACGAACCAGTCAATGCGATCGAGCTGTGGATACTTGGCGACCACGCTGATCGAAATGTCTTCATCGCCGACATGTTCCAGCGACAGCCGGCCCCAGACGATCTTGCCATAGCCATCCAGTTTCGGGACCGATTGCTCGGCTGTTGCGAACGCATGGTCATAATGGCCGGCCAGAATGTCGTGACTGGACGCGGGCGCCGGAATGTCCGTTGTCAATTCGAGATGCTTGGTCGTGACATTTTGCACGCGGAAGGTCTCATCGACCTGAATCGCGCTGCGCTCGGCGGCGGCATAGGGCAGCGCAAGGACCCACAACACGCAGATTGCGATCATAACCCTGATCATCGCAGACGCCGATATTGAAGCGCGAACCATTCCATCCCCTTAGTCTAAACCAAGCTTAACGGGGTCGGATTGAAATCGCCTTCAAGCTATAGATGCGATCGGGCGGGTTTTGGTTACATTTGGTTAGGTCGAGGGGGGATCAGGCCAGCGCGAGCCGATAATTGCGTCGCGCCAGGCGTGGATCGATGCGCAACGTCTTGAAGCTTTCCGCATCAAGGGAACTCAGCATCGCATCGGCCCGTTTCTTATCAGACGGCATCATCAGCTGATACACATCAAGGGCATCCTGGAGCCGGAGCAGAGAGAAGGTCCGCGCCGCAATCATCCCGGCATGGCCGCCCGTGGCAAACGGGATCATGCCGAGGCCGCGCGGCAGCTCTTCCTTCGGCTCCGCCGTCAGGGCCCATTCGTTGAACCGCTCGATCGTTGCGGCGAGGACCGGCACATGCTCATCCAGCGCGACTTTCAAAATCGGCAACAACGTCTTCGGAATATCATCATTCGGCACCAGGTCGCCGGTCTGACCTTCGCCAGCAATCACTCGCTCGACGTAATCGGCGACTTTCGGGGCCGTCCGCTTCATGTGCTCGCCCGTATACTTGTCGCGATACTGGTGGGCATAGAGCGGCCCGATCAGCGCAAAATCGGCATAACTGGCGCGGGTGCCGAGCAAATAAGGCAAGACGTCCAGATGTTTGGAAAAGTCCGCGAGGAATTGCTCATAGGCTTGTTCCACGCCCGGCGCGGTTTCGGGGGTGATGCCGAGCATGGGGACGAAACTGCGAAAGCGCTGGCCGACTTTCTTGCCGGCTTCCAGCTGTTCTTCGGGCGTGCTGTCTGGCGCAGCATTCTTGCCGAACTCGCCATAGATCCAGTCTTCATTCTTGTTCCAGCGATAGTGCATGGCCGGCAGGGTCATCCACTCATCGGCAAAGAGTTGCAGCAGGAAGGTGACGAGCAATTGCAGCGGTGTGCCCGGCAAGGCCGAGCGTTCGCCGGTCGGGCTTTCGAAATGCGCAATAATGTCGGCCGTGTCCTGAACATATTCGCCGTCAGGGGTTTTCAGGACGGGAATCACAGGCCAGCCAATGTTTGCAATGATTTCATCTTTCATCACTTGCGGCGTTGGCGCGATTTCCGTGAATTCTATGCCCTTCCACCGCAAATAGGCCCGGGCCTTTCCGGTGAAGTAACTCATCTCGCTGCCAAATAGCGTATAGCCGGTCATCTGTAGTCTCCTCACCACATTCGGGTCGCCTCAAATGCGAGAAAAAGCAAGCGGGATTGCGAATAAGTTTACCAGAAGCGAGGATTCCTTAACCCAATCGCGGCAATCCCATGAACATTGCAGATAACAAGGCGAGACGTCACGTTTCCGCCCGATTCTCCGCAGATAGAAACACGAGTTTGTAAAGGCGGCCCCGAGGCCGCAAATCAGAAAGATTGGGACCCGCTTATGGAATCACAAGCGCTGGCTGACGTCCACACGCCCGGCACGTTGTCGATGATCGAATTGCTGCTTGCCGCAGATCCGGTGGTCAAGGCCGTACTGATTGCTCTCGTGATCGCGAGTATCTGGTCATGGGCGGTTGTTGCCGAGAAGTATTTTGCGATTGGCGGTGCCCGCAAGAAGGCGAATGAGTTTGAAGAAGCCTTCTGGAATGGCCGGGCTGACGACTATGATGTGCGCCCTGGTCAGAGCCCGAACAATGCCGGTGCCCGCTTGTTTGCTGCAATTTCCCGCGAATGGCGCGATGCCAAATCGATTTCGCCGACGGAACACGCGGCCCTGGTCGCGCGGGCGGAACGATCGCTGCGCGCCACCGTTGATCGCGAAGTCGGCAAGGTTTCGAACGGGATCGGCGCCCTGGCAACGATTGGCTCGTCATCTGTTTATATCGGCCTGTTCGGTACGGTTTGGGGCATCATGAATGCCTTCCTGAATATCAGTGCGCAGGAAGATACCAGCCTGGCAGTCGTCGGCGGACCGATTGCCGAGGCCCTGTTTGCGACGGGACTGGGTCTGATCGCGGCGATCCCGGCTGTGATCTTCTACAATAAGTTTTCCGGCGATCTGAACCGCTATGCCGATACGCTCGATGCGTTCAGTCAGGACTTGCTGGTCCGCCTGTCGCGCCGCGCAAGTGATGGCCCGGTCTGATGGCGACTTCCGGATCTTCCCGGCGGGGCCGCCGCGCCTTTAATGCCGAAATCAATGTGACGCCCATGGTCGACGTCATGCTGGTGCTGCTGATCATATTCATGATTACGGCAACGGCCCTGCAGCGCGGGGTTGAGGTGAATCTGCCCAAGGCGGCGACCAGCAATCTGACAGTGCCGAAAACGACGCCGTTGCTGGTTACCGTGACCCAGGATGCAAAAGTCTACATTTCCGAAACCGAGATCGAGCTGGAAGAGCTCACCTCCAAATTGCTGGCCATTGCTGGCGAAGGCTATGAAGAGCGCATCTTCCTGCAAGGCGACACCAATGCCGCTTATGGCGAAGTGCTGGCCGTGATGACTCAGATGAAGAATGCCGGGTTCACAAACATTGCTCTGGTGACCGATCCGAAATCACGCGTTGAGAGGGCTGAATAGTCCATGATCCGCGGTCTTCCTGCCTCCATAATTGCGCATGCTGCGGTGATCAGTGCGTCTTATATTACGTTTCCGTATTGGGGCACGAACACACGTATCCTGGCATCGGAGTTTGAGGCTGTGGATGTCAATTTTGCCGAGATTGGCGAGATCACCAATATTGCGCCACTGGTGGAAACCGAACCAGAAGAACCAGAAGAAGAAGCCGCTCCGGAAGAACCGGAAGAGGTTCCTGAAGATCCGGTCGAAGAGGAATTGCCAGAAGCCGAACAAGACGTAACGGAAGCTGAAGCCGCTCCCCCGGAAGAGAATCCGGAAGACCTGTTGCCGGATTTTGAGCCAGAAGAAACCGAGCCGGAGCCAGAGGAAACCAAGCCGGAACCCGAAAAGGCCCCGGAGCCCGCGCCGCGGCGCCCACAAGACGATTTGATGGATTTTCTCAATCAGAGTGAATCCACCTTCAAGAGCGAACGCGCCACCCAGCGTGAGCGGCCGGAACCCAAACCAGTGACACCAGAGCCGCAAACGGCGCTGGAAAACGCTCCAAAGCCCGCCGAAACTCGCGATCGGCGCGGCGCCGGTGAACGCAATGCCAATACAGCGCGGATCGAGGCGATCTTGTACAGCAAGATTGTCCCCTGTTGGGATAATGTCGTCGATCTGCCATTTCCGGATCAGTTGAATGTTCGTCTGAGTGTGAAGCTCAATCGCGACGGCTCCTTGGCGAATGTCGAATTTGTCGATCCGGCGCGTCCGCCGATCGGAAACTCACCCATGCGCACGGCAATGGAGCGCGCAAAGCGCGCTGTGCAGAAGTGTGCACCTTATAATCTACCTGATGATGACTATGATCTGTGGAGCGAGGGGGCCGTTAATCTCGGACCTGCATTTGCGCCTAAGAT
Source organism: Pseudomonadota bacterium (assembly GCA_039033355.1). Taxonomy (GTDB): domain Bacteria; phylum Pseudomonadota; class Alphaproteobacteria; order Caulobacterales; family Hyphomonadaceae; genus Henriciella. The sequence goes on from JBCCCT010000091.1 coordinate 7,559, forward strand.
CCAACGATAAGACCGGAGACCTCTTTCATGCTTAAAAGACTGCTATTCGCTGTCGCAATGATATTCGGGCTGGCAAGCCCCGCGGCGCTCGCCCAGTTCGAGGTCAATATCAATGAAGGCGTCTTGAAGCCGACGCCGGTCGCTATCCCCAATTTCGAAGCCATCGGCGTTGATCCGGAAGTCGCCCAGACGATTAGCGATGTCATTCGCAATGACCTGGAATCCACCGGCCTGTTCACGATCACGCCGGAAGACGCCTATATCCAGAAAGACCTGAATATCGAAGTGGCGCCGCGCTTCGCCGACTGGAAGATCATCCAGACCGATGCGCTGGTGGTTGGCACGGTTGAGCAGATTGAGCGTGATGGTAATCAGCTCATTCGCGGCTCGGTTCGCATGTGGGATGTCTATGGCGAAGAACTGATGCGGTTCGAGGATTCGAACGGGCGCCAGGTTTCCGGCCGACGCTTCACGACAACGCCAGAAGACATTCGCCGGATCGCGCACAAGATTGCGGATGCCATCTATAGCCGCTTGACCGGTGAAGATGGTTATTTCGATACGCGCATCGTCTATATCGCTGAGACCGGTCCGAAGAATGCTCGGGTCAAGCGGCTCGCCATTATGGATGCCGACGGCGCCAATGTGAAATATCTGACGTCTGGCGCGTTTACGGTTCTGACGCCGCGCTTTTCGCCGACGGCCCAGCAAATCACCTACATGTCTTATGAAGGCGGTATTCCGCGCGTCTATCTCTATGACTTGCGCCGGGCCCGTCAGGAAGTGCTCGGCAATTTCCGCAACATGACCTTTGCACCGCGCTTCTCTCGCGATGGCAACTCGGTCCTGCTGACTCAGGCCACAAATGGCAATTCGGACATCTATCTGATGGACTTGCAGACGCGGCAAAGCCGTCGCCTGACCGATCACCCGGCGATTGATACGTCGCCCTCCATGTCACCCGATGGTCGCCAGATTGTCTTCAACTCTGACCGTGGGGGCAGTCCGCAACTCTATGTGATGAACACCAATGGTACGCCCCGGACCTGTCCATCCGGCGGTCGTGATATTGCTTGCCGCATCACATTTGGATCCGGTCGGTATTCCACGCCTGTGTGGAGCCCGCGCGGCGATTTGATCGCCTTTACCAAGCAAAGCCGCGGCAGATTCCATATCGGCGTGATCGGCATCGATGGCCGCGGTGAGCGCTTACTCACCGAATCATATCTCGATGAAGGGCCGGATTGGTCGCCAAATGGTCGTGTAATCACGTTTTTCCGGGAGCCTTCCCCAGGTGCATCCCCAACTTTGTGGTCAGTTGACCTGACCGGTCGTAATTTGCGGCCATTGCTAACGCAGACGGACTCTTCAGACCCGGCCTGGTCGCCTCTGCTCGACTAAAAAGGCCTGATTTCGCTCCTAAAAACTCAGTAATCTTCCCAAAACACGGAAAAAATGGGTATACGGCGACACGAAGTTGACATTAAAACCGCCTAAATGCACCCATTGCTCGCATAAGCAAGGAGAGAACAATGCGAAAGCTTATGATGACATCTGCGTCGATTGCCGTCCTTTTCGGAATCGCCGCATGTGCCAGCCAACCTGAACCTGAACCTGTTGTCGTTGCTGAGCCTGAACCTGTGGTTGAGCCGGAACCAGAGCCCGAGCCCGAAGTGGTTGTGGTCGAGGAAGTCATTCCTCAAGGACCCGTTGAAGGCTCCCTGGAAGATTTTCAGGTCAATGTCGGCGATCGCGTCTATTTCGATCTCGATCAGTACCGCCTGAGCTCTGATGCGCAGGGCATTCTACGCCGCCAGGCGGCCTGGCTGACATCGTTCCCGAACGTGAACATCCTGGTGGCCGGCAATTGCGACGAGCGCGGTACGCGCGAGTACAACCTCGCCCTGGGTGAGCGTCGTGCGTCTGTTGTGAAGAATTACCTGGTCGACCTTGGCGTTGACCCGGCTCGCATCCAGACAGTCTCTTACGGCAAGGAGCGCCCGCTGGCGCTTGGCTCAACCGAAGAGTCCTGGGCGCAGAACCGCAACGGCTTCACACAGCTGATTTCAGGTGTTGTTGGCTAAGCGTTAACTGCACTTACTGCATTAGATTAGGCCGGGCGTCACATTTTGGCCCCGGCCTTTTCATATTTGATGTTCAGTCCAAGATCTGAAACTGGAGCCAACCCGAAATGCTGCGTATGTCCCTGATCTCTGCCCTGACCTGTCTCGCATTCATGTCTGCGTCCCCAGCCGAGGCGCAAAGAGCAGATATCGTACAAGGCGTGACGAGTGGCGAACTCGCCGCGACCATGGATGAATTGCGCGCCAGCAATGCCGAGCTTCGTGCTCGCATGACCGGGATTGAATCTGACAAGGCGCGCCTGAACGGTAAAGTTGAGACACTTGAATTCCTGCTCTCGGAGAGCCGTGAAGAAATCAACCGCATGCAAGGCGATGACGCCGAGCTGGAGCGCTTGATTACCCGCCTCGAGAGCCGGATCTCCGACCAGGAAAAAACCATCGCGGATCTCAACGACCGTTTGACAGCGCTTCAACCCGAACCAGCCTTTCTGTCAGCGGGTTCAGGCGACTCATTTTCAGACACTGCAGGTTCGGGTGACGCAGGCAGCGCCGACTCTGTCGCGCAACAGCTGGATGCTGCCCGAGAGGCTGGCATTGAAACCGCCTCAACCGGACCCACCCGAATTGTGCGCCGTGTCGAAGCCACGGATGCTGGCTCGGTCGGAGCTGCGCCAATCCAACTTGGTCCGAATGGAGAGCCTTTGCCGCAAGGCTCACTCGGCACCATGCCGGCAAGTGCGTTGCCCGGCGATGCGGGTCCGCTCTTTGCTGAAGCGAAATCGCGCTTGTTGCAATTCGATTATCCCGGCGCAGAGCTCGCCTTCCGGTCTTTCCTGAGCCAGTTCAGCGATGACCCGCAAGCTGGAGAAGCCCAATACTGGCTGGCTGAAGTGCTCTATCAGCAGGAAGCCTATCCGGAATCCGGCGCCGCCTATACCGATATGATCCGCTCCTATCCGGATGACCCGCGGGCGCCTGAAGCTCTCGCAAAACTGGCGCGTTCTATGCGCCTGGTGGGTGATACAGAACAGGCGTGCAATGCGCTCAATCTCTTGCCGCAACGCTATCCGAATGCGTCCGGCGTGACCCGAAACCTGGCCGCAGGCGAACGCGTGCGCTCGGGTTGCGATAGCTAGTACACGTGCAGTTCGGGGCAGACTTTTCTGCGCTGATCCACCGATTCAGTCCTGAGTCTCACCACCCGATTGCGCTCGCTGTTTCCGGCGGCAGCGACTCGCTGGCCTTGCTTCACCTTTGTCATGCCTGGGCGCGCGGCGTGGGTCGGACGCTTATCGTCCTTACCGTCGATCACGGGTTGCGATCTGAAGCGCGGGATGAGGCGGCCATGGTTGCCGCGTGTTGCAGTGGCTTGCAGATCTCCCATCAGACCTTGCGCTGGGCCGCCCCAAAACCAAGCCAGAATGCCGCGCGCGGCGCGCGCTATGGGTTGATGGCCGAAACGATGTCGAAGGCGGGCGCAAAGTGTCTGCTCACCGGGCATACGCTGGATGATGTGATCGAGACCGTATTCATTCGTCGTCAGCGCGGTGTCCGCGGCGGATTGAGCGCCGGCCCAGGCGTCGCCGCCCCAATGCCGGCCTGGCCGGAAGGGCGCGACATGACGCTGATCAGGCCGCTCATCAGCGCCCGCCGCCAAACCCTGCGCAACCATTTGGACGGATTAGGCGAGTCATGGGTCGAAGATCCCTCCAATCGGGACATGAAGTTCGAGCGCGCCCGGGTCCGGGCGTTCTTTGATCAGCACGCAGAACTCCGCGAGAGCATTCTACCCGCCATTACGGCGCTTCAATTGGAGCGCGCAAAGCTGGATAGCGCCTTTGCCAAGGCTCTTGCTTCGGTACACGTCGCGCCGGACGGACTGATCGAACTTGCTGACCATCAAGCGCAAGTTCGGCTGCTGGGCGTGGTCGCGCGGGTCGCCAGCGGCACTGATCGCGATCCGCGGCGAAAGGCTGTTGCTGAACTGGTCGAGTCATTGTCCGCGCCGGGCATGCGCCAAACACTCGGCGGCGCCTGGTTTCAGCGGACCCGAACCGGCTTTCAGATCGGTCGCGATCCAGCGGAAGCGACACCAGAGTCGGAGGCGATCGTGTTTGATGGTCGTTTCATCCGCGATTCCGAAGCCGATCTCCCGGCGGAAAAAGAAACCGCTTTTCTGGTGCGGCACGCCCGTCCACCAGACCCGGCATGGCGAGAGATCATTTCCGCACGGATCGAACATTTGCGCCGATGCTATGAGGCGGCGTTTGACCTGGTTTGTGTTGAATAGAGGTTGATCTCGACGGCCCAATCACCGCTTAGTCCGCGCGAATTATTGTGAGGTTTGAATTCATGTCCCTGACCGGTTGGGTCTATTTCGATGGCACCTATATGGCAGCGCAAGACGCGAAGTTATCTCCCTTTGATCGCGGCTTTTTGTTCGCGCAGGCCGCCTATGAAGTCACGGCGGTCTACAATCATAAACTGATAGATTTCGAGCCGCACCTGCAGCGCCTGTCGCGCACTTTGGCCGGTTTGGAGATTGAGGCACCGAGAGAAGACTTGCAGCAGGTTCACGAACAACTGATCCAGCGCAACAGTCTTCGCGAAGGATTGATCTATCTCCATGTCAGCGCCGGAATGCATGGCTTGCGCGACTTTAGCGGGCCGGAGATGTTGAAGCCGTCTGTCTTCGCCTTTGCCAACCCGAAGCAGCTGATCGGAGAGGCGGCGCGAGATGGGATCGCGACCATTTCGATGGCGGATACGCGTTGGCACCGCCGCGACCTCAAGACCACACAACTTGTCTCGCAATCGCTGGCCTATCGCGCCGCGCGCCGCGCCGGTGCGGTCACCGCAATCCTGCACGAAGATGGTGTTGTGACCGAAGCAGCGTCGGCAAATGTCTGGCTTGTGACCCAAGATGGCCAGCTGGTGACCCGCAATCTATCGCACGCCATTTTGCCGGGGATTACCCGCGCTCGTCTGATCTCGCTATTGCAAAACGGGGCGGACCAGATCGAGGAGCGGACCTTCACGCTCGATGAGGTCCGCCATGCGCAAGAAGTTTTCACCAGTTCTGCAGGGGCGATGATCGCACCTGTGCTCAGTCTGGATGGCGACATGATCGGGGATGGCCAGCCGGGCCCGGTGACCCGCGCCGTGCAGGCGGCGTATTATGAGTATATCGGTGCTGACATTTCAGCGCTGGACTGGTCATGAGTCGCGCTCATCCGGATCAATCACTTCGCCTTCGACGGTGAATGCATCATCATCGGCACCCGGCTGCGCTTGTCCGGCCTGCATCTGTGCGAACGCATCCTGCATCTGATCCATCATTCCGGCCATTTGGTTGAGCCCGATACGCGCCGAGACCCAGGCGCCGACAAAGGCGAGAATGGCTGGGATGAGTGCGAACCAGCCATCGGACAGCATCACTTGCGGTTCGAATTCTGTCGTCCGGAACAAGGCGGCGATCCATGCGGCCAAGCCAAATATGATCGCA
>JBCCCT010000092.1:0-13142 GCA_039033355.1 Pseudomonadota bacterium
GAAAAGCCGTCAAGATATTCGGAATAGACCAGCAACCAGTCAAACAGTTCCAATGCCGTGCGGGCATTCTCGCGGCGCGCCAGGCCAAACGTGTTGAGCACATCCGGATCACTCAACACATAGATTTCACGGCCCGGAACTTTCGCGAGCAGCGTTCCGCCCGGTCGCTCAATCACAGATTCGAGGCTGTCGCTCTCAATCACCTGCATCTTCTGTTCAAATGACGGTGCGATCGCCCCGAACGGCGTGGCAACCTGGTCAGGGTTTCTCAGTCGCCAGATCTTGAGATCGGAATCGAACGAGGAGGCAATCGACTCGACCCGTTCGCGGCTCAGAATTTCCGTGTCCTTCTCCCAACTGGGTTTTTCCCAATCGCGAAATCCGGACCATTTCGGCAGAACGTAAAGGGCCGGTTCGGAGACAAAATTCTGGTCAAACTCATCTTTCGCGCGATTGAAGCCATATTCCGGGATCGTAATCACCAACAGGCCGGGCGTGTAATTCAGCGAACTGGACAGGCGCGAAATCTTGACCGTATGGCCATCCGCTTCCAGCAGGTCGATCAGGCCGGCATATCCCAATGAGGATTTAGAATAGGGATGATCCCCCGCCCGGTTCTTGCTGGCCAGATCAGGCGACCAGGCGATCAAGGCAAAAATCGCGATAAAGGCCAATGTCCCGACCCCGATCATGATGATCGCGGTCACGCCCGAAAACGGGTTCGCATTGCCCGGCAGGCGCTCGCTCATGTCCAGGCCTCCCCAAAGGCGAATGTCTCATAGGATTGCCGTGCCTCGCGCCAGCCCGCTTCGGTGACGTCCTGTCCGCCAAAGAAGCTGCGTTCGACGATCCGGATGATTGGCGAAAGTGTGTCGCGAATCCAGTCTGGCAGGATGCCCAGCGCGCCGATTTCGCGCGCCGTGAGTGACCGCCCGATAACGCCGGTCTTCTTCTCCTGGATATCCGCGATCGACCGGAACAGGAGCAAGTGGACCGCTTCGGCAAACCGCCCGTCGGCGGCGAGGGCGTCCGCATCTTCCAGCAAGGCGCGGGCACGCGTGGCCTCAGGCCGAAGGTCCGGCACGGTTGAGACATCCGGATCGGCCTGTTTGTCTTTTTGTCGGCCGCGCAGGCTCAGGCTTTCACCGAACACCATGTATACCCCGGCCAGAATGGCGATGATGATGATCAGGGCGAGCAAATAGCCAAGCACCCCGCCAATGGCTTCAAAAAAGGCCGCAATGGCGCGCACGAAAGCATTGGGTTCGCTCGAACGCCGTTCCTCAGGCTCCAGCGCTTCAGGTTCCCATTCAGGTCGGGTTTTCTGGAAACTGTCATCGGCTTCAAAACCGGCCAGCGCGCGGTCGAGACGCTCATCGCTGATCGCGATGGAGTCGTGCGATGTGTCGCGGGCATGGACCGGATCGTCTGGGACCTGCTCGAACGTTTGCGCGGTCGCTGCGACGCAGACGCCGCACGCCAGAAGCGGGAGTGTCAGATGCCTCAAAACCTTAGCTGCGCTCACGCAATATGCCTCCGATCCCTTTCATCTATTTCAGAGCCAATGGCCCACGTCCATTCCTATCTTGTAGAATTCAGTCTTCCGACCGATATGGAACAAACCTATGAAAACAAGGCAGAGACATGGATCGTGTAGGGCAATATGAAGACTTGAAATCTGAAATCGCGAGCGTGGTTTCGGGTGAGACGTATGTCCCGGCCCGATATGCAAGCGCGGCCTGCCTCTTGTCGCAAGTCTTTTCACCGCGATTCTTCTGGACCGGCTTCTATGTCGTCGACCCGCTTAAGCCGTCAGAGCTGGTGGTCGGGCCGTATCAGGGCACTTTGGGCTGTCTGCGAATCCCTTTCGGCAAAGGCGTATGCGGGGCCTGCGCCGAGCAGGGTGAGAGCATTATTGTGCCAGATGTGCATGCCTTTCCCGGGCACATTGCTTGCGATAGCCGCACCCACTCGGAAATCGTGGTCCCGGTCTATGATGCATCCGGCGCGCTGGCGGCCGTGCTCGATGTCGACAGCGAACAGCCGGATGCATTCGACGAGGTCGATCGCTCAGGGCTGGAAGCGATTTGCCGCACTCTCCTGACCGCCTGAGGGCAGGGCAGGGTCATCGTCTTCAGGCGTCGGAGTGATTTGCGGCACGGCTTCAGCGATGCGCCGGGTCAATGCCCGCTCCATGATGTCGAGTTTTTCAGCTCTGATATTCGCTTTCGCCTCGATAGAGGGATTGAACGTCATCCATTGATCACTGGCTTCATCATAAGCGGGCCAGTCCGGCAATCCAGCGCCATTCGGATCTCCCGTCCTGGCGAAATTCGTCCAGTACATCCCCATCGCTTCGGTCAAAACTTCGTCCTCGTCGGTCAAACCGGCCAGCGGACTGTGCGAGCCAAAGACAAAGAAAATCTCGGCCGCGTGGAAGGCGCCAATGGTCTGCGTCTTTGACGGCGGCGCCCTCGTAAAGTGATACAGATAAGACGGCGCACCGCTTGCTGTATTGGCCTTGGCCAGATAGCGCATGTGGACGCCGAACAGGTCGTCGCCGAGCATGTCTGTCTCGGCTTTCTGATAGGTCTCTGGATCGTCCAACCCATACAGACGGATCAACGCTTCAGCGTCAGCGTCGCCATAGATCTCGCGAAGATGGGCGAGGCGTTCGTCCAGCGATTCCGGAAAGTCGGGGACCAGAATGGTGGGTCTCTGAATCGAGTCATAGAACAGAGTGGCTTCATCCGCATTATAGCCGGCGAGAATAGGCACATTGTGAATGCTGCCATCGCCAATCGCCTGACCCATCAGTTTCGGGATCACCACGCCATCCACGGTCGGCAGGGCATAGTCGCCGAGATGCATCTTGTTGGGGATATGCGCGATAATATCTGCCGCCGGCAACGCCCGGAGATCCGCTGCGCTCGCATCCGCGGAGGCAAGGCCATCAAAGAACTCAAGCCCTGCTTCATGCATGGTCAGGCGACCTTCAACCGCGGTGGTCAGCCCGTTGCCATTATAGGAAGAAGCGCCGCTTTGCAGGATGGCCTTGTGGAACAGGCCTTCGCTGAGCGGGCTCGACATGATTTCGGTGACGGATTGCGCGCCGGCGCTCTCTCCGAAAATGGTGACATTGTCAGGATCGCCGCCAAACACGGCTATATTCTCCCGGATCCAGTCCAGGGCGGCGATTTGATCCAGCAGACCATAATTGCCTGATACGCCGCGGGGGTCATCGGCGCTCAAGGCTGGATGCGCGATATAGCCGAATACGCCGAGCCGATAATTGATCGTGACCAGCACGACGCCATTGTCGACCAGCTGATTGGCCTGGTAGATGCTTTGCGAGCCCGCGCCCGCCTGGTGACTGCCGCCATGAATCCAGACCATGACCGGTTGCAATTGGTCGCCGCCCGCATTCGCTGTGCGGATATTCAGAAACAGACAGTCTTCGCTTTCCGGTGGCGTTGGGGCGCTTTCCAGGACGACCGAAGCAAGATGCCGCTGAACCGCGTTGAGCCCCATTCCATTCAGCAGGTCGCTCAGAAATTCACCACTGCCGGACCGTGCCTGAACACACTCTGCGCCAAATTCGCGACCATCCCGGACGCCGTCCCAGTTTGCCGGAGCAGTTGGTGGACGCCAGCGATTGTCACCGCCTGTGTCGCCTGCAAACGGAATTCCATTGATTTGCAGGATGTCCGGATTGTCGCGATCGATCCCGGCCTGGACCTGGCCTTGTGACAGGGTCAGCACCGGGCCGCTTTCCAGCGGCGGCGCCGGCTGGGTGATCATCCAGATCAGGCCATAATAGGCCATGGCGAGCAGGGCAGCGATCGCCGCGACGATGATCAAAAGACGTTTCATGGCAGGGGTCCCAAATGGTTATTGCTGTTCGCCGTGTAGCCAGACCGGGCGCGTGACAATCAGCTCCTGGCACAGCAGTCCGGCATCCCGATGACGCGACATGGATTTGTAGTCTGCGTGGTTTAACGTTGCGATAAAAGCCTGGCGAGACGGGAACGTATTGACCAGGACTCCATCCCAATTGCCGCCGCCAATGAAGTACCGCTCCGTCGTCGCGAGTAGCGTGGTGGTGCCGCCGACTTCGGCCGCGGCTTTGGTGAAGGCTTCTGAATAGCGCAGATAGGCGGTCTCGCCCGAACAGTCCTCGCCATGTTCCGGGTCGCCTTCGGCATATTCGGCTTTGACGCGGAACTTGAGCAGATTGACCTGGCTGACCGGACCCTCATGCGGGTCATCGCGAAAGGCGCGAAACTGGTCGGCGGTGGGTTGAAAAGCCGGCATTTGAATTGCTCCTCATCTGTTCCGTCACATTAGCCTGATCCGATAGCCCAATGGCAAGCCTCACGGCGCGACAGGGCGCAAGTCCGGGTATTTCTGAAAATAGCGTTCAGCATAGAAAAGACCGGCGGCGTGAAGGGCGTGCTGCACCTCGAGGTCCTCATAGGCCAGGAAGTCCGCATACGGCATTTCCAGAACTTCGATCTCTTCATTCGGGTCGAGGCTTTGCGTCTGGCTGGGTGTGCAGCCGAGAGCCAGGAAGTAATGCAGCTCATTGTCCTGAATGGCCGGGTTCGGATAACATGCGCCAATGGCGTGCAGGGTTCGCGCCGCATAGCCCGTCTCTTCGGCCAGCTCGCGCGCCGCGACTTGTTGCCAATCCGTTTCGCCAGGGTCGGATACGCCGCCCGGCAAACCAATCATGACCTTGCCCGCCGCGTGTCGATATTCCCGCACTAGGACGACATTGCCCTTGTCGGTCAATGGGATGATCGTGGCCCAGGGCGATTGCTGGATGACATGATAGGTCGGGACGATATGGCCGTCTTCACGCTCGCACTTATCGGTGCGCACGCCGAGATACTGGTCGCGAAACGTCTGATGGCTGTCCAGGATTTTCCAGGGTTTGATCATTTTGGGCGTTTCTCCGGGTGCGCCTTGAAATACCGCTCGACGTAAAACAAGGCCGCCGCGTGATGCGTTTGTTTGGGGCCTTCGAAATCGTATTTCAAAAACTCTTCGTAAGGCATGAGTAGGGGTTCGATCTCTTCATTCGCATCGAGTTTCTGCTGACCGCTTGCCGTGGCACCAATCCCGAGAAAATAGGTGATCTGATTGTTCTGGTTTGCCCAATTGGCATAGGCGCGGCCAATTTCGACGAGTTCGCGCACGCGATATCCCGTCTCCTCTTCGAGCTCACGGTGCGCGGCCACGACCGTATCAGAATCTTCCGTTTCGCAGCCCCCGCCAACGAGACCCAAGGTGACTTGATCTGCGCCTGCTCGGAATTCACGTATGGTGACAACATTGCCGTCATCGGTCAGAGCACAAATGCAAACCCATTCGCGTGCTTCGATTACGTGAAACGGTTCGACAATGGTGCCGTCAGGCCGCTCCAATTCGTAAGACCGAACGGTGAGCCACTGATCCTCGAATGTAATTCGGTTTGAGCGTTGCTTCCACGGCTTGATCACAAAAGGCCTCGGCTCACTTCAAATGCCGATCCAGAAACGTCATGCGCGATTTCATCAGATGCGTCCCTAGCGCCTGACCGCGAATGCCATGGCGCTGGCCCGGATAGGTCATCAGGTCGAAGACAATGCCGCGCTGTTGCAGCTCGGCCATCAGCCTTGTCGTATTGTCGAAGGTCACATTGTCGTCGGCCATGCCATGGATCAGCATCAGATTGGGCAATTCGGTTTCAAGGCGCTCGAGATGATAGAAGACGGAGGATTGTTCATATCCCTCCGCATTGTCTTGCGGCGTGTCCATATAGCGTTCGGTATAGAACGTGTCATAAAGCGCCCAATCGGTCACCGGGGCGCCAGCTACCGCCGCTGCGAATGTACCTTCGGGGGCCTGCAGGATGGTCATCATCGTCATATAGCCGCCATAGGACCAGCCCTGAATGCCGACGCGGTCGCCATCGACAAAGGGCTGAGACTTCAGCCAGTCGACCCCGACGAGCAGATCCCGCACTTCCGGAATTCCCATCTGGCGATAGATCACGTCTTCAAAAGCCTTGCCGCGATTGGCCATGCCGCGATTGTCCAGCCGGAAGACGACATAGCCCTGGCGCGAATAGTATTGGTCTGACAGGCGCTCCCAGTTCCGGTTCACGGTCTGCGCATGCGGACCGCCATAGGTCTCGACCAGGGCGGGATACGTCTTGCTGGCGTCAAAGTCTGGTGGCAGCTGGATGGAATAGTAGAGCGTCTGGCCGTCTTCGGCGGTTAGTGTGCCATATTCCGGCACGGTGTGGTTATCGAGATAAGGCGCATAAGGATGCGACTCATCCAGCTTGTTCTCTTCAATCCAGGTGATGAGCTGCATCGGCTCCGGGCACGATCGGGTCACGCGCGCAGCGTTTGGTGTGAGATCAACGCAGTCGGTACCCGGCAGACGTTTCGCGCCACTCTCTGCAAGTTCGCTGTCCGATAAAGGCGCTGGAATACGATAGAGGCCGGTCTGTGGCGGTTGGTCCGGACTGGAACTGGTGCCGACAAAGGATTGGCCGTCCGGGGCCATGGCGACGGACCATGATTTTCCGAGTTCGGTGATGCGGACCGGATCACCGCCATCCATCGGGATGGCATAGAGATGCCGTTCCAGCGGCGTATCGCCGTAGCCAGTGAAGTAAATTTTTCCGGCGCTTTCGAATACACCTGCCAGCGATGATACGACGAAATCATCAGGCGTGAGCGAAACAAACGTTTCTTGACCATCGGCGCGGCTGGCGAGGATTTGGCGCACCCCGCCCGGGGCTTCGGCGGTCAGAGTGTACATGAAGGCGGATGTGCTGAAATCGCTTTCAAGATTGATCCAGGTTTCATGCGTTTCTGTGAATACATAAGCCGGATCTGAGGCGATCGCGCCCTCCGATCCATCGGGCATGCGGACCGTGGTCAGATCATAGTCAGTCTGATCGCGATTGATCCGACCAATGAACAGGTTTTCGCCACCCGTACGCCCGCGCCTGAAATAGACCCGGGCCAGGTATTGGTCCGTGGCGGCCCCCCAATCATCGCGCCGCCAATTGATCTTGGTTACTTCGCCGCTTTCGATGTCCCGCACATACAAATCGACGACTGCATTCGGACGCCCGGCGCGCGGATAGCGTTGATTGATCACCGTCACGTCTTCTGCCGCAATGTCGAAGCGCGGGATGATGTCGACGGTGCTCTCATCGACCTTGGTATAGGCGAGATAGTGATCATCCGGGCTCCACCAATAGCCGGTATAGCGATCCATTTCTTCCTGGGCGACAAACTCTGCGACGCCATAGGAAATCGCCTTGTCAGGTTCGGCCAGCGGGGTCAGCAATTCCTCATCGCCGGTCGCCAGGTCGATCACATAGACGGCACCATCACGAATGAAACTGACATAGCCGCCGCCTGGTGAGACCTTGGCGTCATACTCAAAGGCGTCTGTCGCCGTCAGTTGGCGGGCGTCCGGTGCGCCGTCCCCAAGCGTGACCAGGTGCAAGTCGCCGCCCAGTGGTACCAGAATGGTGTTCGCGGTGCCCCAATCATACGAAACAATGCCCTTGCGCCCGGCAATACGCTTGCGTTCCCGCAGGGCTTTTTCTTCTTCGGAAAGCTCAATCTCTTCCGGCTCCAGCAGCTTTGAGTCGACCAGCATGGACTGCGCGCCGGTGGCCACGTCGAATTGCCAGAGATCATATCGATTGCCCTCATCCTCGCGCGCTTTCAGGAAGGTGACGCGCTTGCCATCCGGACTGTATTTGATCCCGCTCGGCGTGGGTCCGGACAGGCTCGGACTAGCAAAGAGGCGTTCAATTGTCAGAGGTTTCTGTTCGACCATGGCGCTTGTATTTTCCAGTGAGGTTTGGGCGAGCGACGCGGCGCAGGCAGACACGAGCAGCGCAGCGGCAGGCAGGAATAGCGTTCTCAACATGGCGAAGGGCTAACGCGCCACGGCGGTTTTGTCAGCCCTTGATCGCAATCGCCTAGATCTCGTTTTCGTCGAGCAGGCTTTCCAGCAGTTTCTGGATCTCGGCATTCGAGTCGCCGCCGCCAAAGCTCATCGCGCCAGAGGAATAGGTCGTGCCATAGGTCTTCACCAGCGTCACCGTCTGCGCCAGGGCCGAGACAAAATCATCCTGTGTGAGCGAGGTCAGTCGATGAATGAAGGTTGACCAGAGCTGACCTTGCGCCACCGCATATCGGGCATCCAGAGCGGTATCGAAATTGGCTTGCATCAGACGCCGCAATTGCGGCCCGGACAGCCCGTCACTCGGCGCAATCTGGGAGAACAGGCGCATCCGGTCGGCATTGATGTCAAAGACCAGCGTCACGACAGTCTCATCAATGGTGAAGGTCGCGCCATTGGCGGTCAATTGCGCGTCCTCGTCTATTGTTGTGACAATGGTGAGCAGCGCCACCGCCGCCATGGCGGTCGGGGGAAGTTCGGAGTCTTCGGATGGCGAAGGCTCGGCCGGATCTGCCTGATCGTCCTGGCTGTCTTCAGCCGTTGATTGCGCCTGGGCAGGTGCATGACTCGGCAAGGCGCCGATCATGGCGATCAGTCCGAGGGCGGCGAGGGATGTAAGGACGGGTTTCATGAGCGCTCCGAAAGGTTTGTGAAAACCCTAGCCAGGACGCCTTCGCAAACAACTCGCATTTCGCCAACACGGGATCATCTCTTCGTGATCGTGATCAATAAACAGATTGATCATTATTCATTACTGGGTTAGGTTTACTCTAATTGGGAGAAAAATATGCTGAAATGGATCCTACGGATTGGCGGCGGTCTCATCGTCATTTTCGGAATTTTGTTCTGGTGGCTGATGCTGGGCGGATCAAACGCAACGCGGTCCGCGCCTGGGGTGTTTGAGCTGTCGGATTGGCGACAGAAAGCGGCCGCACCGGATTCCGCACTTCCGACGGGAATCAGGATTATCGAAGTCGGACGCGATTTGGCGCCGCCTTTCGCCGCGCAAGCTGGACGGTTCGGCGCGCCCATTGCGATGACCTATAATGCCGTCGAGATTACCTATCCCAATGCGACCATTATTGTCGGCGGCGCTGTCGATCGCCCGACCGCTGAAGGTATGACCCAATCGGCGGCGGACTGGCATTTCGATGATGCCGCCTATGCGGGGCTGACCGAAGCAATGTTGAGCGCCAATCAGGTCCTCATGACACACGAACATCTCGATCATGTCATGGCCATTGCCCGCCATCCGGACCCAGCCGCCCTGGCCCCGAATCTGGTGCTGAATGCGCCGCAGATCGAGGCCCTGCCACTGTTCGCTTCGGGGGAGTTGGACCCGGCTCTACAGTCTCTCGCACCGCGTCTCGATGGGTCTGTCCGAGCCATCGCACCAGGGGTGGTTATTGTTCCCGCCGCGGGTCACACGCCGGGCAGTCAGAACGTCTATATCAGGCTGCAGAATGGCGAGGAAATCCTGCTGATTGGCGATATTGTGTGGAATATGGGCGCGATTGAAGCCCTGAAAACGCGACCTGTTTTGACGCAATATCTCGTCTTCCGCCCGAATTATGAAGATCGCGAAGCGATCAAGACACAGGTTCGCGCTTTGCATGACATGATCGAGGCGAACCCTGCGCTGCATGTGCTTCCGGCGCATGATCGAGACTGGCTGATCGCAGCGGCAGAGACGGATGGCATATCCTTCTTGCCGGCCAATTGATCAGGCGAGCCTGAGCTCGGCCCAATAACCTGCGCCCGTGCCCGCGATAATCGCGACGATAAAGTCGGTGATCGTTACGATGCTGGCCAGAAAAACAGCGCGCCAAAGCAGGCCCCATTTGGAGTGGCGCCCCTCCATTCCGCGGGCATAAGTGACGATGTAAGCCAGGAACCCGACCGCCATGGCCAGCGTCGTCCAGACCCACATGATATTCGTGCTGATAAACGGCATCGCCGCGATAGACAGCACCGATATGGCAATCCCCATCACAGCGACGCCAAAATAGAGCCTTATCCGGGCCACCCATGGGGTGCCCGTCCCCCATACCGGCACCAAGGATCCAACCAGGCTATGGACGAGCATGTAAGTGAATGGATAAATGACATTATACCCGGCGAACATCGTGCTGATAAATTCGTCAACCGGCGGCGCATCCGGCAGCTGCGCGAACCCTTCGGAGAATATGTCGAGCAGCGTTTGATACAGCACGCCGTCCTCGGCGGCCCAGAAAAAACTCAAAAGGCTGAATACGGTCAGAACTGAAAAGGCCAGCCGCATCGTCGGGGTGTATCGGCCTTGCCAGTCATTCACCCGGGCGCTGGCAAAAACTTTAGCAGGCTGAGCCACCAGGTGAGCAAGCGTTTTTGCGCCGCGCACGTTCAGTCCGAACAGGTCTGCGACGAGCGCATCAGCGTCTGGTCGATCACCTGTAGAGAAGTCCGTATCGCCGTCCAGTTTATCCCCCGCCAGTCCTAAAAGTCACGGACACGACATCCATAGGCCTGACCGCAAGGCCGCGCCAGCGCTTTTTCGATTGACCTAGACGCTCTTGAAATCGTCCTGATGGTCGAGATACCACTCATAAGTGCTTTTCAACCCATCGTTCAGGTCAATTGAAGCAGTCCAGCCAAGTCGCGCGAGCTTGCTGACATCCATCAGCTTTCGCGGTGTCCCGTCAGGTTTGCTGGCATCAAATTCTAGCTGGCCTTGAAACCCGGTCACCCGTGCGATGCTTTCGGCGAGCTCTCGAATGGAACAGTCTACACCCGTACCCACATTGATATGACTGAGCATCGGATCGGTGTTCGCATGATAGGTTGAATCATTCAAGTTCATAACGTGAACACTTGCCGCGGCCATGTCATCGACATGTAAAAGTTCGCGCATCGGTTTGCCACTGCCCCAGACGGTAACGATCGCATCGCCACGGAGCTTCGCCTCATGAAATCGCCGCAAAAGCGCCGGTAGGACATGGCCATGCTCTGGATGAAAATTGTCACCCGGCCCATACAGGTTCGTTGGCATCACGCTTCGATAGTCTCTGCCATATTGACGATGATAGCTTTCACAGAGCTTGATTCCGGCAATCTTGGCGATGGCATATGGCTCATTGGTTGTTTCCAGCTTGCCGGTCAGAAGCGCGTCCTCTTGCATCGGTTGATCTGCCAGTTTGGGATAGATGCAGGATGACCCAAGGAACAATAATTGCTGAACGTCATTCGAGTGCGCGGCGTGGATAATGTTCGCCTCAATCATGAGGTTCTCATAGATGAACTCCGCCGGATATGTGTTGTTCGAATAAATTCCGCCTACCTTGGCAGCCGCCAGATAGACTTGATCTATGCGTTCGGATTCGAAAAAATCACGGACGGCACATTGATCGATGAGATTCAGATCCTGACGCGATCGCGTGATGATCTCGCAATCTTCAAATTTGCGCAGATTTCGTACCAGCGCGGATCCGACCATGCCACGATGACCAGCGACAAATATACGTTTTGGGTTTGACACAGACTCTACTCTTCCACTCAGTTTTCCAAGGCTACAGGAATGTCATAGCCGTGCGCTTTCAAAAACGCATGACGTTGCGCAGTTTTGAGATCTTCTGCGACCATTTCGGCGCACATTTCCTCGACCGTGATTTCCGGCACCCAACCAAGTTTTTCCTTGGCCTTAGCTGGATCGCCCAGCAGGGTCTCGACTTCGGCTGGCCTGAAGTAACGCGGATCAACGGCAACGATTCGATCTCCGACTGAGAGCGCGGGAGCCTTGTCTGAGGTGATGGCGGCGACGGTTGCAAACTCGCCCTCACCCTCGCCTTCGAATTTGAGCTCAATGCCAAGCTCGCGCGCGCTGAGTTTGACAAAATCTCGTACCGAAATCTGTTTACCGGTTGCGATGACAAAATCCTCAGCCTGGTCCTGCTGCAACATCATCCATTGCATGCGGACATAGTCTTTTGCGTGCCCCCAATCGCGCAAAGCGTCCATGTTGCCGAGATAGAGACAGTTTTCCAGGCCTTGCGCAATATTCGCGAGCGCGCGCGTGATTTTGCGCGTGACGAATGTCTCACCCCGGCGCGGGCTTTCATGATTGAACAAGATACCGTTGCAGGCATACATGCCGTATGACTCGCGATAATTCACCGTGATCCAGTAGGCATAGAGTTTTGCGACCCCATACGGGCTGCGCGGATAGAATGGTGTTGTTTCACGCTGAGGGGTTTCCTGTACCAGTCCGTAGAGCTCGGATGTTGAGGCCTGGTAGAACCGGGTCTTTTTTTCCAGGCCAAGAAACCGGATCGCTTCAAGCAGACGCAGAGTCCCGATAGCATCGACATCGGCGGTATATTCGGGGGCTTCAAAGCTCACCGCAACATGGCTTTGCGCACCAAGATTGTAGACCTCATCCGGCTGCACTTCCTTGATCAGACGTGTGAGATTGGACGTATCGGTCAGGTCGCCATAGTGCAGAACGAAGCGTTGATTGTCAGTATGCGGGTCCTCGTAAATATGATCGATGCGCTGCGTGTTGAACGAGGACGCGCGGCGCTTAAGTCCATGGACCTCATATCCTTTTTCCAAAAGAAGCTCAGCAAGATAAGACCCGTCTTGCCCAGTTGTTCCCGTAATCAAAGCGCGTTTCATGCAATCCAACTCGAAATTATCGTTCAACTCAATTGTTCTTGGCGGTCCCTACTACGTTCAGCAAAGCATTCAAGGGAATTCGTGCGAATACTGCTTGCCTCTTGCACTATCTGGCAGCGTCAGTAACACACGGCAAATTCTGACCAATTTTGGAGCAGCGCACTATGGCCGGACCGCAATATGTTTATCACATGCAGGGCGTCTCGAAGACCTATCCCGGTGGCAAACAAGTTTTTGAGAATATCCATCTGTCCTTCCTGCCGGATGCCAAGATTGGCGTGGTCGGTATAAACGGGGCGGGTAAGTCCACACTGCTGAAAATCATGGCTGGTGTGGAAACTGAGTTCAACGGTGAGGCATGGGCAGCCGACGGTATCAAGGTCGGCTATCTGCCGCAGGAACCGCAGCTGAACCCGGATCTGACCGTATTTGAGAATGTCGCCGCCGAATGTCCTGAAAAACAGCTCCTGGACAAGTTCAACGCCATCTCCATGCAACTGGCCGAGGAC
>JBCCCT010000093.1:0-13028 GCA_039033355.1 Pseudomonadota bacterium
CTCGGCACGGATGTCTCGCTGCTGGAGCATTTCTATATTGGCGGCCTGCGGATGATTGCGCCGGTCCATTTTGCCACCAATCAGTTCGCTGACAGTGCCACCGACATCAATCAACCGTATGATGGCTTAAGCCCGCTCGGCGAGGAGTTGGTGCGTGAAGCCAACCGCCTGGGCCTGGTGCTCGATGGCAGTCACGCCGCGGATTCGGTTGTTCGGGACATGATGGCCTTGTCGACAACGCCAATCATCCTGTCGCATACCGGCGCGACGGCGATTTATGACCACCCGCGCAATATCGGCGATGAGCTCTTGCTCGAACTGGCCGAGAATGGCGGCGTCATTCAGATGAATATTTTTGGCGGTTATCTCGAACAATTGGTGCCGTCGCCCGAACGGCAAGCGGCGCTTGATGCGCTCGCAGAGGAATATGGTTCGAACCCGGCCGAGATGGACGATGCGACCCGCGCGGCCTGGTTTGTGGCGCGACAGGAATTGAATGCAGACTTTCCGGCCCCGCGCTCAACCTATGAAAAATTCATGGAACATACCTATCACGTTCTGGACCTGATCGGGCCCGAACATGTCGGCATTAGCGGTGACTGGGATGGCGGCGGCGGCGTCGATGGCATGAGCGACGTGTCCATGCTGCAGAAGATCACGCGTGACCTGCTCGATGCCGGATACACACGCGAGGACGTCGCCAAGATCTGGGGTGGCAATATGATGCGGTTGGTCAAGGCGGCGGAAGAGGCGCGCGAGTCGCCGCTCATTTCTCCGAATGTTCTGAACTGACGCCATGGAATGGCTGACCATCACGCCGCCTTTGTTGGCGATTATTGTCGCGATCTGGACCCGCAATGTCTTCTGGGCGCTGGGCATCGCGATCTGGCTCAGCGAGACGATCATTGCTGGGTTCAATCCCTTCATGGGTGCGCTCGGGAGCATTGACCGCGCCGTCGGCGTTTTCGACAGTCCGTACAATACGCGCGTGCTCCTGTTTTGCCTGATCATAGGCGCCCTGATCGTCTATATGCAGAAATCTGGCGGGATCAGCGCGATGGTCGAACGGCTGCAATCGTCCGGCTTTGCGTCGACGCCTCGGCGCGCCAGCCTGGTGACCGCGATTTGCGGTGTTCTGATTTTTGTCGAGACCAATATCAGCCTGTTGACCACAGGCATTCTCGGGCGGCCATTGTTCGACAAGCTGAAGATTTCACGTGAACGGTTGGCCTTTATCATCGACTCGACCTGTGCGCCTGTCAGCGTGTTGATCCTGTTCAATGGCTGGGGCGCTTATCTGCTCGGCCTGCTGAACGAGAATGGCGTCGATGGTGCCACAGGCGTCCTGATGGCGACGATCGGCCTGAACTTCTATGCCTGGATCGCCATCGCGCTGGTCTTTGCGACGGTCCTCTCAAACCGCACATTCGGCCCGCTGGCGGCCGTTGAACAAGGCGGTTCCGGCGCCAGCATCGCGGCGTCCGGCCCGTTCAATGAACCGCCTGCGCCCGCGTCGAAAGCACTTTATATGGCCGTACCGCTGGTGATCATGATTGGCGGGACAATCGGTTTCATGATCTGGACCGGCAATGGCGACATTCGTCAGGGTTCCGGCTCACAGGCGATCCTGTGGTCGGTCATCCTGGCCACTGCGGCGGCGTTCCTCTGCCTGGCCCATTCCCGGCGGGCAAAGGGGGAACTGGTCGAGATTGGTTTCAAGGGCATGGGCGACCTTCTGCCGGCTGTCACCATGATCTTTCTGGCGCTGGTGCTCGGCGCCAGTCTGAACGCCGTCGGCATGCGGGAATTCATTGCCAGCATTGCTTCCAGCTTCCCGGCGCCTGGGGTGATTCCGGCCATTCTCTTTCTGGCTGCGGCGATCACATCCTTCACCGCAGGCACCAGTTGGGGCACGTACGGAATTATCATTCCGGTCGCCGTGCCTTTGGCCCTCGGCGCTGGCGTACCCTTGCCGCTGGCAGTCGCTGCGGTGATGGGAGGCGGCGTGTTTGGCGATCACTGTTCGCCAATCTCAGACACCACGATCATCGCCTCGTTAGCATCCGGATGTGATCATATGGAACATGTGCGCACGCAGCTGCCATACGCGCTGGTTGGCGGTGTCGCTGCGACCGGGCTTTACTTGCTGGCTGGACTGGCTTCGTAAGCGGCGATGACGGCATCCATCAACACGTCGGTGAATGTGTTGAGGGCAGGGTGCCGTGAGCTGCGCGCCGGGGGTGTCTCCGGCGTGCCTGTGACCGCATAGGCGAAACTGATCTCCAGTTCAGGCACATACCAGGCGCCGGAATAGAGCCCATAAGCCTCACCCGGATGACCCCAGAGTTCATAGCCTGGCCACAGACTCTCATCGGCCGGATGAATCTGCACGCCGGTACCGAACCGCGTAAAGTAACGCTCATCATGCACACCATTGGCCTCCGTCACATTCAGGCGCCAGACCTGGCGGGTCAGTTCCGGCGCATATTTCAGGCGTGCGGCAATGGTTGCAAGGTCCATCAGATTGGCCCTGAGCCCGCCTTGCGGTGAAAACAGGGTGCCGTTCGTGCCGGGCACATAGGTCCGCAAGTCCGCGCCCTGATCCTTCAGGACCAGTGGTTCAGCGGCGTCGAGTGTGTCTGCATCATCCGTCTGCGGCATCCAGCCACGCACGCTTTCACGGTACAGAGTAGCGCCCTTGCGTTTCTTGTCGGCGCTGACTCCCGACCAGTTAAAGCCGGCATCCAGTCCCATTGGCTTCAGAACAAAGTCCCGTGCCAGCCAGTCGAAGCGCCTTTGGGTGGCTGCCTCAAGGGCCGTCGCCACGACGCCGTAAGCGAGATTGCAATACTCGAAATCCGTATTGCTGCGAAATGCCTCGCGCGTCAGCAGCGTTTCAATCTCACCCGGGTGCGGCTTCCAATAGACGTCCGGATCCTTCATACCGCCTGTATGGCTGAGCAGTGCCCGCAAGGTGGGTCCTAAAGAGCCCGCCGGTGTGTCAGACGGGAAAAAAGGCAACAGCGTGCGCACGCCTTTGTCCAGATCAACCACACCATCATGGTGCAGCTTTTCAGCGGTCAGCGCGACAACCAGTTTTGACACAGACGCGGCGCGCAAGGCCGTACGGGTGGTGAAGGCTCGTTGATCAATCGCAGCATCGCCAAGCGCGGCCTGAGCGATGACGAGATTATTCTTCATCACGACGATGCCGGCCGCCGGCGCCCGGTTCTGCGCGGGTCCCTCAATCAGCGGGCGCAGCAAGTCTTGCGGATCCTGCGCGGCGTTGCAGCCAGCGAGGCTTAAGGCTGTCGCTGGCGCGGCCACAAGCAGTCCGCGTCGTGTCAGGTCGAGTGTGGGCGTGCCCACTTAGCCGAGCACCTCGGCCAGGAAATCCTGACAAGCGGCAAAGCTGCGGCGATCGGCGCCGGCATCATACATGGTGCCGAAATCCGGATTGTTCGCCTCGGGATTGGTGAAGGCGTGCAGGGTGGCACCATAGGCGTGTAACTGCCAGTCGGCCTTGGCCTTTGTCATTTCCTTTGAAAAGTCCATGACATCGTCGGGGGTCGCCATTGGGTCTTCCCACCCGTGCAGGGCCAGAACTTTTGGGGCGATCGTGTCATCGGTATTGTCCGGCGCGCCAAACAGGCCATGGAAGCTGACCACGCCGGTTACCGCCATATTCTTGCGCGCCATGTCGAGCACACTCAGTCCGCCAAAGCAGAAGCCGATCGCGGCGGCCTTGTCGATGCCGGACTCGCGTTTGGCGACATCCAGCGCGAAAGCGAGCCGTGACTGCAGCTCGACACGATTTGACGCGAGCGGGGTCATCAATGCTTCGCACTCTTCATTCGTTTCGCCGCGCTTGCCCTTGCCGTAAACGTCGGCCGCGAAACCGGCATAGCCCCAACTGGCGAGCAGTTCAGCTTTGCTCTGTTCAAATTCAGACTGACCGCCCCAGGCATGCGCAACCAGCACGACGCCTTTTGGGGTGCCTTCCGGCATGGCGAGGAAACCCTCATAGGTTTGGCCGTCTTGCTCATAATCTACGACGCGCGTGGTTCCGCTCATGGATAGCTCCTGCTGAATTTGGTTCTCCTTCGGTTTAGCGAAGGATTGATGGGTTTCAAGACTTGCAAACCGGAATTCGAGGCCGCAAACCGGCAGGATGAAACGCGTTTTGATTGATTGCGATCCTGGACTGGATGATGCGGTCGCCTTGTTGGCGGCGTTTGGCGCGAAAGACCTGGACGTGGTCGCCCTGACCACTGTTGCCGGCAATGTGAAAGGTCCGCAGACGGCCATCAATGCCCGGATTATTCGGGATCTGACGGGAAGTTCCGTTCCTGTCTGTGCGGGCGCGCCGCGGCCGCTCTTGCGCGATCCGGTTACGGCAGAGGACTTTCATGGCAGCACCGGGCTGGGCGACTTACCATTTCCGCCACCGCAGCAACCATTGTCGCGGGCGCATGCCGTCAATATGATCATTCGATCGTGCCGCGCCGCGCGTCAGGTGCCGCTTACATTGATCGTGACGGGGCCGATGACCAATGTCGCGCTGGCGCTCACCATGCAGCCAAACATCGCCGAAGGCCTTGCAGAAATTGTCGTCATGGGCGGCGCCGACACGGAAGGCGGCAATATCACGCCATATGCCGAGTTTAACGTGTTCGCAGATCCGCATGCGGCAGAGATCGTCTTCAATGCTGGCGTTCCGGTGCGCTCTCTCAGTCTGGATGTCACGCACGGGATTCGCACTACCAAACCGCGATTGAAGGCGGTGCGGGCAGGGAAGACCGAACAGGCGAAAGTCGCGGCAGACTTGCTCGATGCGTCCTGCAAGCTCGAATTTTCAGCCAATGGCGAACGCGATGCGCCCCTGCATGACCCGAGCACAGTGATCGCGGTCAGCCGTCCTGATCTGTTCTCCGGACGGCGGGCGCGGATCGAAGTGGTGACCAGGCCCGGCTTGCAATTTGGTCGGACGATCCCGCATTTCCAGGCTGATGGACCTGTGCTCTGGTATGAGCAAGCAGATGATGAAGCTGTTTTCGACCATTTGTGCACGCAGCTGGGAGGCTATGCATGAGCGTCACCATCGGCATTGTCGGTTCGATCAATCTCGACCTCGTCGCCAGCGGTGCGCCATTGCCGACCGCAGGCGAAACCGTCACAGGCGCGCGTTTCGCTCAGCATCCTGGCGGCAAGGGGGCCAATCAGGCCCTGGCGGCGCGGCGTCTGGGCGCGCAGGTCCACATGGTCGGTTGTGTCGGAGATGACGCGATGGCGGAAGCCGCGCTCGAATTGCTTCGCAAGGATGGCGTCGACGTTGGCAATGTGATGAGCGAGATCGGGACCGCGACAGGCGTGGCCTTGATCGCGGTTTCGCCGGAGGGTGAAAATCAGATCACGGTCGCCAGCGGCGCCAATGCCCGCGTCGGGAAGGGGGATGTGTCCGGCTTGCCGAAATGCGATGTCATTCTTTGCCAGTTGGAAGTGCCGGTCGCCGCGGTCGAGGCCGCGGCCGATGCCGCTGCAGCGACGGGGGCCTTGCTGGCGATCAATCTGGCCCCGGCCCTGACCGTGCCCCGTGAGCTGATTGATCGCGCCGATTTACTGATCGTCAATGAAGTGGAGGCCGACTTCTATGGCGACACGCTCCATCATGAAGGCGGCATGGTGGCCCTGACACTGGGCGGCGAGGGCGCCGCCTTGTTCAAACAGGGACGGGAGATTGCCCGCGTGCCGGCCTTTGCAGTCGAAGCCGTCGATACGACCGGCGCTGGCGACACGTTTTGCGGCGCGCTGGCGGTGGCCCTGGCCGAAGGCGAGCGACCGGAGCAAGCGCTGCGCTTTGCTTCAGCCGCTGCCGCACTCGCTGTCACGAAAGCGGGCGCGCAGCCCAGTCTGCCCTGGCGCGCGCAAGTCGATGCTTTGTTACAAGATCAGGCCTGAACGCGGCTAGGTCTTGACCAGACCGATCTCGCGCAAGCGCTCCATCAGATAGTTTTGCGCCGTGATCGGGGGTTCGGCCTTGCCGCCTTCCGCCAGGCATTGCGGCAGCGCCTTGATCAGGACGTCCTGATTGAAATGCAGGAAAAACGGCGTTGAATAGCGCGGAAACCTGGACCGTTCCGGCGATGGATTGAGCACTCGGTGCGTGGTCGAGGGCAAGACGCCGCCGGTCAGACGCTGGAGCATGTCGCCGCAATTGATCACCAGCGAACCCGCCGGCGGGTTTACGTCCAACCAGTCGCCAGACCGGTGCAGAGCCTGCAGGCCGGCCTCTTCGGCGCCGAGCAGCAGGGTGATGACATTAATGTCCTCATGCGCGCCGGCGCGGACGGTGCCTTTTGGCGGTGGGTTCTCTTGTGGCGGATAATGCAACAGACGCAGGATCGAATTGCCGTTCTGAACCTTGTCGTCGAACCAGGATTCCGGCAGTCCGAGATGCATGGAGACGGCCCGCAATAGCTGTGCCCCAAACCCGTCCATGGCTTCATAGAAGTCGCGCGTTGCGGCATCGAACTCGGCAACTTCTGGCACATCCGGCGTGTCTTTCATCGTCGCGCGATACGGGCTGTCAGCCGGCAGGGCGCGTCCAGTATGCCAGAACTCTTTAAGGTCGGCGGCTGCGGCGCCTTTGGCGTTTTCGGTGGCGAACGGCGTATAGCCGCGCTGCCGTCCGCCCGCCGCGTCATGGTATTTTTCTTTCACATCCGCGGGCAAGTCGAAAAAGACTTGCGATGCGGCAACGGCGCGATCGATCACCGTTTGCGGGATCGGATGATCACTGATCACAGCAAATCCGGTTTCCCGGAAGGATCGGCCCAGAGCGTCAGCGAATGCTGACTTTTCCGTGTCCCATTGCTGGAACGATATCGGTTTGAAATATTCGGTCATAGCATCGTCATACGCCGAGCGAAAAAAGAGGGGAAGTGCGGAACTTCCCCTATTGGTGTTTTTGATCGGAAAACCAGGTCCGGTTTATGATTCCGGCACCTCGCGCGGCATTTGCCAGCGACCGTCTTCGGTCTGGCAGACTTCGACGGGTTCGCGAATAATGGTGCCATCCGGAAGCCGGGTTTCCCGGCGCACAGTCGTGCACTCGCCAAAGCTGTTTTCGGCCTCAGGTGCGCCGGCCAGACCATAATCCTCATCGGTGGGATAAGCGGGCGTGCTCGGATAGGCCGGTTCGCTGGGATAGGCGGGCGCTGTCGCGCTCACGGGTTGCGATTGCTGAACGCCTGGACTTTCCCAGGCTGGGCCTGTCGGGGACCGGGTCGGGGCATGCACACCACCAATGTCAGAAGGGCTGTAGGTCGCGCGTCCATAACTCGGCGTGCCGCCATAACTCGGTGTACCGCTATAACTATAAGTCGGCGTACAATTTGTGGACCCACCTGCCAATTCGCTACCGACAGCGGCGCCCAGCAGGCCGCCAATCACGGCGCCCGCAATTTCGGCGCCATCATCGCCGCGATCATGATAATAGCCGCGGCGGTGCCCGCGATAGCCGCGATATCCACGATAACCGCGATACCCTCGGTGACCGCGATAGCGATGAAAACCATTGTCGGGTTCCAGTTCGCCGCCAATCGCAGCGCCGATCAGACCGCCTGCAACGGCACCAACCACGCCGCCAGCCAGCCGATCATTGTCTTTCTGGCGTTCACACGCCGCGCTCGCAGCGCTTGGCTGAGCACCATGATAATGGCCATAGGAATTGCCATACCGTTCATGATCGGCTTGTGCCGCGGGAACGAGGCAGAATGCCGTGGCAGCAATAAAAAGACTGGTTCGGATCATTTGGCGATTTCCTTTGTTCAAAGGCGCACCCGCCCATTCTGTACGCTATTTGCAAGATTTCTGCCTGAGACTAGCTGAATGGAACCTGAAGACCGCGACGGCTCGCCTCTGGACGATCCGGGCAAGTGGGCCCATCTTGGAGGCATGGGATTGATCAGAAACGTCCGAAAAACTGCCGGTCGCGCCAGATACACCGCAGCGCAGGGGCTCCGGTCGGCCTGGTATGGCGGGCAATATGCCCTGGCGCGGCGGCGATCAGCGGGATTCAATCGTCCCGGCGAGCCGGTTTTCAAGCCGCAAAACAAGCCGAATCTGAAAGCCCTGCGAAAAGCCTATTTTGATCTGTTTCGCCAGGATCGCGCGAATATCGAGGCGGGTCTCTATCCGGATCCGGTTCAACGCGAGCTGAGACTGCGCGATTTTCCAAAAGCCGTGCGTCGGGCGCAAAGTTTCCTGAAAGACGTCTCCGATGTGGATCGTCGCCGGCTCGCACGCGACGGGACAGAAGTTCGCGACAGCGACGCCGCCGATCCAGAGCGGTTTCCGGCCTATTATCGCCAGAACTTTCACTATCAGACCGATGGTTGGCTGAGTGATGACAGTGCCGAGATCTATGACCACCAGGTCGAAGCGCTGTTCACGGGCGCCGCGGATGCGATGCGACGCCTCGCGCTAGCAGAATTGGTCGCCGAAATTCAAGGACAGGACCAACGCCAGGTCCAGGTACTGGATTTAGCTTGCGGAACCGGGCGCTTCATGCGTCAGGTGATGAGCGCCATGCCGAAATTGGGGCTGACCGGCCTCGACCTTTCACCCCCTTATGCCGAAGCTGCGCGCAAAAACGTTCGCCGCTGGCCGCATGTCGATGTGGTGGAAGGTGCCGCTGAGAAACTGCCATTTGAAGATGCGAGCTTTGATCATCTCATCTCGATCTATCTGTTCCACGAATTGCCGCCGCGTATCCGCCCGCAAGTCCTGGCGGAGGCGGCGCGGGTTCTGAAACCCGGCGGAACCTTCATCATCGCGGACAGTCTTCAATTCGGGGACAATCCTGGCGTTGACGGGTTTCTCGAATATTTTCCGGAAGGCTTTCACGAGCCGTACTATAAAGGCTATCTCAACTGGGCATTCGATCCGCATATGGAAACGGTCGGGTTTACACCAGAACGGCTGAAACTCGCTTTCCTGACCAAGGTTCGCGTGTGGCGAAAAGCGGACATTTGATCCTATGCGCGCGCCATCCCCGTCTTTGATTGATGACTTGAAGCGGCGTTATGGCGAACCTCAGCGTCATTATCACACCTGGGAGCATATCGAGGCCTTGCTGGGTCACTATCAGACCATGGTCGACCAACTCAACGACCCGATTGCAACGCTTTGGGCGCTCTACTGGCATGATGCCATCTACGATCCCCAGGCGGGCGACAATGAGGATAAAAGCGCGGACCTTTTGCAAGACATGGCGCCATCTGAATTGCCTGAGGCGTCGAGGTCGCGCGCAGATGCGATCATTCGCGCCACCAAGCAGCATTTGATCCCGGATGGACTGTCGCCTGAGGATCGGGCCGATATAGAACTCTTCCTGGATATTGATCTGTCGATCCTTGCTGCCCCGGAGCGGGTCTTTGATCGATATGAGACGCAGATCCGCCAGGAGTACGCATTCGTGCCGGAGCCCATTTATGTGCAGGCCCGAAACGCGATTCTCAAAGGCTTTCTGAACCGGGATCGATTATATTTCTCGGAGGTCTTCCGCGATCATTGGGAAGACCGGGCAAGAACCAATCTCAAACGATCTATCGAAAATCTGGATGCAAGGGAACGCGAACATGGCTGACCGAAAACTGATGCTGATCACCGGCGCTTCAGCGGGGATAGGCGAGGAATTCGCCAAACAGTATGCCGCGCTCGGCTGGGATCTCGCCTTGACGGCCCGGCGCGCGGACCGGCTCGAGAAACTGGCCCGCGACCTCGAAGACAAGTATCAGGTGGCCACGATCGTGATCTCGCAGGACCTGTCCCGCGCCAATAGCGTCGACACAATCCTGAAGGAAATCAAGGAAGCGGGACGGCATGTCGATGGCGTGGTCAACAATGCCGGTTACGGCCTGCCGGGGACGTTCTTCAATACCAAATGGAAAGATCAGGCGGCCTTTCTGCGCGTGCTTTACACGGCGCCGATCGAGTTGACGCACAAGGTGTTGCCCGGAATGGCGGAGCGCGGATTTGGCCGTATCGTCAATGTTGCGTCTTTGGCCGGCTATACGCCCGGATCGAATGGCCACACACTTTATGCCAGCGTTAAATCCGGCCTGATCAAATTCTCCGAAAGCATCAATGCCGAGGCTGAAGCCGCAGGATATGAGAACGTTCATTGCACCGCGCTATGCCCTGGCTTCACCTGGTCGGAATTCCACGACGTGAATGGCACGCGTGAGAAAACCAATGAAATGCCGGACTGGATGTGGATGGAGGCTGCGCCTGTGGTCGAAGCGGGAATCAATGCTTGCGAACGCGGTCATCCTGTCGTTGTGCCGGGCGCGGTCAACAAAGGGTTGGCGACCCTCAGTCGCCTGCTGCCGGAGCCGCTTGGCCGCGCCATGGTCGGGGCGCAATCCAGGCGCTTTCGCAACACAGAGTAGCGGAACGCTTGCGGGCAAGCCGGAACCACCCTAGGGGACAGAAAACAATAACGGAGTCTGAGCTTTGAGAGCCCTGCTTGATATCGTAATGATCTTGCTGAATTTCGCCCAATTGGTGATTTTCGTTTACATCATTTTCTCCTGGTTGATCTCTTTTCGCGTGCTCGATACGCGCAACCAATTCGTCTCCACCGTCTGGCGTATCCTGTATCAAATGACCGAGCCGGTCCTGAGACCCATTCGGAATGCAATGCCAAAAGGTTGGGCGATTGATCTTTCGCCCTTGATCGTGATCCTTGCGATCATTTTCCTGCAACGGGTCATCATCTATTACATCTATCCAAACGTCATCTGATCTCGGTCGGTAAAGCCGAGTCGTGGGTAAGCAAGAGGGAAGTCGCTGAAGATGAACGCGAAGGTCATTTCAGGAAAAGAGGTCGCTGCCGACGTTCGCGCGAATGTCAAAGCCGCGGTCGAACGCTTGCCCGGCCAACCGACGCTGGCTGTGGTTCTCGTCGGCGAAGATCCCGCTAGCCAGGTCTATGTGCGCAGCAAGGTTCGGTTGACCGAAGAAGCAGGCATGCAATCGCTGCATCATCAATTGCCCGAAACCGCGACACAGACTGAAGTCGAGACCCTGATCGCGGACCTGAATGCTGATCCTGAAGTGGATGGCATTCTGTTGCAATTGCCACTGCCAAACGGACTGGATGAGGCGTCAGCCATTGAACAGATCGATCCGGCCAAGGATGTCGATGGCCTGACCGAAGCCAGCGCTGGCCGGCTCAGCCTCGGCAAACCAGGCTTGCGGCCTTGTACGCCGACCGGCTGCGTCATCCTGGCGAAAAGTGCACTCGGGGATAATCTCTCCGGCAAACATGTGGTTGTGATCGGGCGCTCGATCCTGGTCGGCAAGCCGGCGGCATTACTGTTCCTGGCCGAGAATTGCACCATCTCCATTGCACATTCCCGGACAGCGGACTTGCCAGCGCTTTGCCGCGAGGCAGACATTGTCGTGCCCGCGGTTGGACGTCCGCAAATGGTCAAGGGTGATTGGTTGAAACCTGGCGCGTGTGTCATCGATGTCGGGATCAACCGTGTGCCGGCGCCAGAAAAAGGTGAAGGCAAGACCAGGCTGGTCGGTGATGCGGATTATGAGAGCTGCGCGGCGGTTGCCGGATCGATTACGCCCGTCCCGGGCGGGGTAGGTCCGATGACCATTGCCTGTCTGTTGCGCAACACTGTGATCGCTGCCTGCGCCCGGCGCGGGTGGGACTTGCCGGCAGACCTGTGAGCCAGGGCTATCAAGTGCCAAACGGCGAGCGCTTTCGCACCCTGTGGGAGCAACAAAACGGACTTTGCTCGATTTGTGGAGCGCCCATGTTGCGTAACCGCTTTGAAGCTCCGCACGCGCGCATCTGGTCGAAACAGCGCGCCACGTTCGATCACGTCATTCCCCGCTCGAAGGGCGGCGCAGATTCATCCGACAATCTGCAGCTGGCGCATGCGCACTGCAACAAGATCAAAGGCAATCAGGTTTAGCTATTTGACGTCTTCAGGAATGGCCTGGTCCATGTTCAGCGCCGGTTCGCAGCATGGTCCGCCCACTTGTTTCGCCGGGACGCCTGCGACAGTGCATTGTGCTGGCACGTCTTTCAGAACGACCGAACCCGCGGCAATCTTGGCCTGATCCCCGACCCGAATATTGCCGAGCACTTTGGCCCCGACTGACAGCAGAACGCCATTGCCGATCTTGGGGTGACGGTCGCCAATTTCCTTACCGGTCCCGCCCAGCGTGACGCCGTGCAGGAGCGAACAATTGTCGCCGATCACGGCGGTCTCACCAATCGTGATATCGGTGGCATGGTCGAGCATCACGCCCTGTCCAATCGTGGCGGCAGGGTGAATGTCGACGGCGAACAATTCGCTCGCCCGCGACTGATAGTGAAAGGCCAGCGTCTCGCGCCCCTGTTTCCAGAGATGGTTGGCGATACGGTGCGTTTGCAGTGCCAGGAAGCCTTTGAAGAACAGGAACGGTTGTAACATTCCGCGACAGGCCGGATCGCGTTCCAGCGTGGCCTGCATGTCGGCTTCGGCGGCCTCGACCAGGGCATGGTTGCGGTCATAGGCATTGGCAATCACCTGGCGCACTTGCTGGGCGCCCATTTCCGGGCCAGCGAGTTTCTCGGCCAGGTGAAAGGCCAGGGCCTGACAAATCGTTTCATGACTGAGAATGGCGGCATCGATATAGCTCGCCATGGTTGGCTCATCGGCGGCGGCGGCCCTGGCTTCAAAGCGCAACCGGGTCCAGACCGGAGGCGGGGCACCAATGTCAGGATTATGTTCCATTGTCTGGTCCATAGGCCGGTCCTCCGTTCGGCGGTTCATCCTAAATGGAGTCAGTAGCCAAAGAGTTCAAGTCTAGGAGCGCGCTGAGGTCGGCTTCTTCTTGTGCAGGAACCGAATGGCAAACTCGCCGGCCACGGCGCGCACGACTTCGCCTTGCAGCGTGCCGACGCGAACATTCTCGCCGACAATCGGGACCGGACCATCGAACTCGAACGCGGCGCCTGA
>JBCCCT010000094.1:0-13001 GCA_039033355.1 Pseudomonadota bacterium
AACGGGGCCTAGTGCGCATGAGCCTACCGAATTTTGATGTCGTCCTGTCAGAGTCAGATCTGATGGCGCGAATTGATGATCTCGCCAAACGTCTGGCGCCGCGGCTGACCGGCGAATGGTCGGCGATCAATATCCTGATCGGCGCGACCCCGTTTACCAGCGATTTGATGAAAGCCCTGGCGCGGCTCGAGATTCATCCGGTGCTCGATGCGCTGTGGCTGGAAAGCTATCGCGATGCCCGCGAAAGCTCCGGCCGTGTGGTCGTGCGGGCGGACATTGCCAGACAGGTCAAGGATCGCGGCGTTCTGATCATTGATGATGTGTTTGACACGGGTCGCACGCTGGAATTTGCCCGTCGTCACTTGCTCGCCAAGGGCGCGCGGGAAGTCATCACGTGTGCGCTGGCCCGCAAGCCATGGGCGCCGGAAGGCGAATCAGATGTCGATTTTCATGCCTTTGATGCGCCGGGCCGATATCTGGTCGGCTATGGTATGGATGATGCCGGCCTATATCGCGGCCTGCCTTATATCGGCGCGCTCGATTAGAGCTTTTCGTCGAGCCATTCCAGAATATCAGCGGATACCTGTTCCGTGCCGGGCTCGTCGACAATCCAGTGCGCATGGCGGCCATATTCGATATAGTCGCCAGGCCGGGCGGCTTTGGCATATTTCTCACCAACCTTGCGGACCGCTTTGATCACGGTCGCGCGATCCTTCTTCGCCCCGATGGTCAGCGTCGGGACATTGATCTTGCTTTCATCAATCGGATCCGGATTGGCGAGATCGTGATAGACGCGGCCGCTGTCAAATAGGGCCTGCGCATAAATGCTGGCATGGCGGTCTTTCGACACCGCGTTCAGAACGCCCCAGCGAAATCCATTTGGACCGACTTTGAAGACTTTGCCGGGTACGTTTTTCTGACCGACTTTGACGATGTTCCAGAAGGTTCGGACGACGCGCAAATCTGTGACAGTACACCCTTCCGGCTGGGCCGGCGTCAGAAAGATACCCGCCCGCACAGCGCCCGCTTCGACCAGCTTTTGAGCGATCATGCCGCCCATGGAATGTCCAATGATAACAGGCTGTTGCCCATCTCGTTCTGCGAGTGTCGCCGCCCGGGCCAGTGTTTCATCGACATAGTGTTTCAGGGTCAGGTCGGCGAGCCCGTCAGGCGGGCTTTCCGCCGTTCGCAGATCCGGAAAAAGCGTCGGTGTTTCGCACATCCAACCCGCCATGGCGAAGTCGCGCTTCATCCGATCCCAGACTTCGCCGCCACAGCCAACGCCGTGCACCATGAGCAGTGTTTTGGCCATGCTCACCAACCCTCCCGAGTGATTTTATGAAACCAGCATAGGGCCAATCGGATTGGCTTGAAAAGGAAAAACCGGGCCTAGACAGGCTCCGCCCAGGCCGAAAATCGGTCCGCGACCTGTTCATAGACCGGGCGCTTGAATGGCACGATCAGACCAGGCACATCATCCAGCTTGGCCCAGCGCCAGGCATCAAATTCCGGTGTGTGCTTGTCGAGGCGGACGTCACTGTCAGAGCCCTTGAATCGCAATGCAAACCATTTCTGTCTCTGGCCGAGATAAGGCCCGCCCATACGCCGGAGCAAGTCGCGCGGAAAATCATAGTAGAGCCAGTCTTCGGTCTCTTCGAGAATATCAACCAGCTTTGCTGCGACACCGATTTCCTCATCCATTTCGCGCAAAGCGGCTTCTTCTGGTGATTCACCCTTGTCGACCCCGCCTTGCGGCATCTGCCATTGAAAGGCGCCGCGGCCATTGACCCGGCGCCCGACAAAGACATGGCCAGCCTTGGAAAACAAAGCCAGCCCGACATTGGCGCGGTACAGCGCAGGGTCCCGTTTCGTCTGTGTCACCCTTGCGGATCTAAACTAGCCTGTCGAACCTGACCAGACGCGCTGGTCCGCTTGGCATAATAAGAGGCCGGCGCCAGGGCGATGCCCTTCTCCTCCAGCGTCGGCAGCCAGTCTTTCAGAATATCCAGGGTTACCGGGAAGGACATGCCTGTGCCAAGAGCCGCACCGCGCTCGCGCGCCGTCGTCTCCAGCAACAGCAATTGTTGAGAGATTTCATCGGCTTCCGGACGCGCATCCACCCAGGATGTTGCCTTGCCAAAGACCACGCCTGTCTGACGCGCACCCGCCGTGAATTCCGAACGCACCAGAGATCCGTCTTCGAAAAATGCGACGCCTTTATCGCTGAGCTCTTGCAAGACCGGCTTCATGGCCTCCAGCTCTGTCGCGAACTTGTCGCCCTGATAATTCATGACGCCGAAATAGCCCGGCGTGCGGGCCAGCAAACGCGCCAGGCGCTGTTTGTTCGTATCTGCGGAAACGCTGACTTGCATGACTTGTGGATGCGGGCGCTGGCGACCGTAATCATACGGCTCCATCGGCAGTTCGATCAGGACTTCATGTCCCGCGCGGCGTGCATCCCGCACCCAGCGGCCCAGATTTTCTGACGTCGGTGCAAAAGAGAGTGTGATCTCAGGTGGCAATTCATTGATCGCCGCCCGCGTCCGCGTCGGATTGATGCCAAGCCCGCCGACAATGATCGATACAGTCGGTTTGCCCTCATCATTCGAGAAGGGCTTTGCATTGCGGGCCAGCGGCGACGAATCCGCGATCGTTTGTGGCTCGGCCGCGTCCACCGCGACGACGGCGCGTACACTCGTCTCGCCTTGCGACACCTGGCTGAATGTCTGGCCCGGCATGACCGTTTGTCCATTGATCCGGATACCATTGCGCTCGGACGGCACGGTGACGACCGCGCGAACCGGTGCGGCGCCGTCATACTCGACGCCCAGGTCAGGTTCATTGCCCGCCATTCCGGCGGCCGGAGACGGTGTGGACTCGGTATATCCCAGCGCTTCCTGATAGCCTGGCAGACGCGGATTGAGCTGCGGCGCGTCATCTGGCGCGTCTTCGAACAGCGCCATGCGCACGGACGGGCTGGCCGCATCCGGCGTACCGAACAGATGCATCGCAGACCCGGCGGAACCGAGCACAAAAGTCAGTGTGAACGCCCCCAGGAAGCTGTGCACGAGGCCACTTCGAAACGGCGATGGATCACGCGCTGAGCGAGCAGACATTGAAGCTCCTGAGAACACCATAAAGACCAGTCCCCAATTTGCCCTTCGAATAGTTAAGAAGCGGCAAACCTGAATTAACCTTTGGCGCGATTTGCGCAGCAATTCGAGTCCTGTTGCATGACTTTTTCGCGAGCCATGCAATTGAGTTGTGAATGAATCAGCCGGCGCGTGTGTCCGTGCTCGCGACGATTCCACCTGACTTCAGAAAATCAATCGCCTTTTCAAGCTGATAGTCGCCTTCATAGTCTTCTGGCGGCATATCATCCGGAATGTGTGGCAAATTGCGCGCAGCGCCGTCTTCATTGTCGAGCGCATTTGGAAGATCCGCCTCGGAATAGCGCCGGATCCGGGCCAGATCTTCTTCGCTGACGCGGCGATTGGCCACTTCAATGTCAGGCTCAATACCGGTCGACTGGATCGACCGTCCTGACGGCGTGTAATAGCGCGCTGTGGTCAAACGAATGGCCCCTCGTTCGGCGCCGAGTGGCATAACGGTCTGGACCGAGCCTTTGCCGAAACTGGTCATGCCGAGCACCGTCGCGCGATCACGATCCTGCAACGCACCAGCAACAATCTCGGAAGCCGAGGCGGAGCCATTATTGATCAGAACGACAATCGGCACATTCTTGAAGACTTCGCCGCGCTGGGCGTTTGAGCGCATGACATCGCCCGGCCGACGGCCAATCGTCGAGACCACTTCGCCGCCTGACAGGAATTGATCGCTGACCGACACGGCCTCGTCGAGCAAGCCGCCGCCATTATTGCGCAAGTCGAGAATGATGCCATTCGGCCGACGGCCAATCTCGTCGCGGATTTCATCAAATGCCTCGATCAGTTTGGTCGTGGTCTTCTTGTTGTTGAAGGTCGCGATCCGGACATAGGCAATGCCATCGCCCTTGTCTTCGAATTCGACATATTTCGGTTCGATCACTTCACGGACCAGAGTCACATCGAACGGGTCCTGGCCTTCGCGATAGACCGTCACGGTCAGATCCGTGCCAGGCTCACCGCGCATGTCACGGACAGCGTCATCGAGGCCGAGCCCGACAATGGCCTTTGAATTGATATGCGTGAGCAGGTCGCCTGGCTCGAGACCGGCGCGGCTGGCCGGTGTATCATCCATCGGCGTGACCACTTTGACAAAGCCATCTTCCATCGTGACTTCGATGCCGAGCCCGCCATATTCACCCGACGTGGTGACCTGAAGCGCTTCAAACTCTTCCGGCGACATGTACCCGGAATGCGGATCAAGCGAGCCGAGCATGCCATCAATCGCGGCTTCCAGAGCGGCGACTTCATCAATCTCTTCGACATAATCGGCCTTGGCCCGCGCCATGACTTCTGTGAACAGGGAGAGCTGCTCAAACGCCGCTTCATAGCGCGGTGAGCTATATTCAGAGTCCGGCCAAGCCACTGCTGACACACCGACCGCCGTTGCGCCTAATACAACCCCAAGCGCGGCCCCTGTCAGCATTGCTCTCATAATCCGTCTCCTTGTGCTGGCCTTAGCCGCGTTTCATCCAATGTGCCGGGTTCATCGGCTTGCCGCCTTTACGGACTTCCATAAAGAGTTCCGGCTCGCCATTGGCCCGTTCTGACATTTTCGCCACCGGTTCGCCTTGCTGGACCGATTGGCCCACCGAAACGTAATTCGATGACATCCCCCATAAAAGAACATGGTAACCATCGCTTGTCGAGAGGATGAGTAACTGTCCGTAGCTGCGAAATGGGCCCGAAAACTCTACCGTGCCACTTATTGGGGCAGCGACCTGGGCGCCATTGCGCGTCGCGAAGGCAACGCTCTCTGACGACTCGCCGCCTGGCATCTTGTCGCCCCAGGCCCGAACCATGCGTCCAGTCGCCGGCAAAGCGAGCACCCCGAGGGGTTGTGAGACGGTCGGGCGCGGCAGGCTGGGCCGGCTGGCCACGCGGGATTGCGACTGCTCGGCGAGGACCAGACGCGGCTTGAGCCGCGGCGCCCCCGGTGCAGCGGCTTCCAGAGCCGCGATCAGCTCGCGAATCGTGCTGGCTTTTTCTCCAAGTGATTCAGCACGTTGGCGCAGGAATTGGGCGTCTGCATTGACGTCTTCAAAGGCCGCACGCTTGGCCGCGGTCATTTGCGTGATCTCTTCCTGTTTCAGGGCCAGAGCGGCGTCCGCCGCCGCCAGCACTTTCTGTTCGCGCAAGACCTGTCGCTCGAGACGGCGCAGCTTGGTGATCTCGCCGCTCAGGTCGGTCGTCTTCTGCTTCACCTGCGGCGCCACTTCGCCCATCAGGATGGCGGCGCGGATGGCCTGGTTCGCATCCTGTGGTTGCGTCAGCAAGGCGGGCGGACGGTGGCGTCCGGACAGCGCTAACGAGGCCATCAAATCTTCGAGAGTGTCTTCGCCTTCCACCAGATCGGTACGCGCCGTGGTCAATCGGGAGCGCAGGGAAATCAGTTTGAGTTCGGCAGAGCTCGCCTGTTCTTCCCGGCGCTGGCTCTCCATCGCGGCTGAAATCAGGTCGCGTTCGAGCTTTTCGAGATCACCTGCGACCAGGCTGCCCGCCTGTTCCAGAGCCTCTAATTGCTGCAAGGCATCTTCGCGTTCGGCCTCCAGCGCCTGCAATTCGGCGCGCGAAACATCGCCCTGGCCAAGGGCTGGCAGCCCAATAGCCCCCAGTGCCAGACAGGCCAGAACACCTGCAACGGAGGAAGGAATCGCAATGCGCATTGATCAAGTATGCCATGATCCGTGTGATCAGGACATTAATGAAAGCGGGCAAGCTTGTCGTTTTTGTGTCAGACTCTTCCGGCGCTTAACCGGTGCCATCCTTGGCCGCGATCTGGTCCGCCAGGTCAACAATCACCTTGGCCTGTTTCCAGGTCGCATCATCCTGCATCTTGCCATCCAGCATGGCGACACCCGCGCCATCCGGGATCGCTTCCAGAACCCGGCGCGCGAACGCCACTTCGTCCGGATCCGGGCTGAACACTTTCTTGGCGACTTCGATCTGGCTTGGATGCAGCGTCCAGGTGCCGACACAGCCCATCAGGAAGGCATTGCGGAATTGCTGTTCACAGGCTTCGAGGTCGGCAATATCGCCGAACGGACCATAAAAGGGTTTGATCCCCGCCATACCGCAGGCATCGACCATCTTGCCGAGCGTATAATGCCAGGGATCCTGCTGCGCCGCGGCGCGGGCGCTGCCATCGGCTTTCGGGTCCTCAATGACGCGGTAGAAGGGGTGTCCGCCGCCGACCCGCGTGGTTTTCATCTTGCGCGAGGCGGCAAGATCGGCCGGGCCGAGCGAGATGCCCTGCATGCGCGGCGAGGCGAGCGCGATGTCCTCGACGCGGGCCACACCTTCTGCCGTTTCGAGGATGGCGTGCAGCAAGATCGGCCGCGACAGACCGGCCTTGGCTTCCAGCTGCGCGACCAGTTGATCGACATAATGAATGTCCCATGGGCCCTCGACCTTGGGGATCATCAGCACATCGATCTGCTGACCCGCCTTGGTGATCAATTCCGTGACATCATCCAGGAACCAGGGCGAATTGAGGCAATTGACCCGGCTCCACAGTCCGGTGCCCTTGGCCTGCCAATCGAGCATGGACGCCATTTCGATCACGCCGGCGCGGGCCGCCTCTTTGGCATCGGCCGGAATGGCATCCTCAAGATTGCCCAGCACCACGTCACATGTATCGGCCATGCCGGGCACTTTGGCGCGCACCTTGTCGAGATGCGGCGGCACAAACTGGATCATCCGTTCGACCCGCACCGGCAGGTCCCGCATCGGCTCAGGCGCGCCTGCGGCGAGGGGTTGAAAGAATTGGCGCGGCGCTTTCTGGCTCATAGTGAGATCTCCCATTCGCGGCGCAACCTAGCGATCAAGGAACCGGTGGCAATGGCGAGATGGTCGCAACCTAGCGGGTAAACACATAGACGTTGCGACGGAAGGCCTCTGTCTCACCCTCATACGTGACCATTTTGCGCATCACGACCTCGTCGCGGCTGAGCAGATAGATCATTTCGCATTCCGCCGCCTTGCCCATATCTTCGCAAGGATATGCAGTGCGAATTTCGCGTACACCTGATGCCTGCATCGCGTTCAGGGTCACCGGCGCGCCCATGAGTTTGGACCCATCCTTGCTGATGCGCGCCGTGACGGTGGAATTCTGATGCGGTTCGTCAGGATAGATATAGGCCATTTTCAAGCCTTGTTCGACGCGCTCCACATCCAGCTCGGCCGGGATGGTGAAGTCTTTGACCGGCGCGCCATAATTGAGATAGGTCAGCTCACCCAACCAATCATCGCCGACAATCGCATCAAACACGTCCGGAGTGAGCGCAGGCGTTTCTTCCGCCAGTCCCGTTTGCGCGAACAGGGGCGCGAGTAGAACCAGACATGTCATACGTTTCATCGGGTGTGTCCTTCTCGAGCTATACGCTCGATACGGGTGGAACACCTGATTGGATCACTGTGTGAGCAACCGATCAGGACGCCAGGGGATGGGCCGTTTCCAGCAACTCTGCCAATTCATCCGTCAGCACATGCGTATAGATTTGCGTCGTCGCGATATCGGCGTGTCCAAGCAGGGTCTGAACGCTGCGCAAATCGGCCCCACCCTGCAGCAGGTGCGTGGCATAGGCATGCCGCAGGGCATGCGGATGCACCCGGCGGGGATCGATCTGGACGCGATGGGCCAGTTGCTCCAGCATTTGCGCAAGTCGGCGCCGCGTCAGGTGACCAGACTTGCCGCGTGATGGAAACAGAAATGCGCCGCTGCCCGTGCCATACCTGTCATCATCACGCGCTTCCAGCCAGTTGCGCAAAGCGAGCAGCGCCGGTGCCCCGAGCGGGCATAGCCGCTCCTTGCCGCCTTTGCCGCGAATGATCATCTCCCGCGTTTCCCACAGCCCAAGGCGGCGCCGTGGCAGATCACCGAGACGAAGGCTGACCAACTCGCTAACCCGCAAACCGGCGCCGTACAGCAATTCCATCAGACAGGTCAGGCGTGCCTCTTCGGCACAGGACTGCAATAGAAGGTCAACTTCGTCGCGTGATAGCACGTCCGGGACATCGCGGGACACTTTCGGCGCATCCAGTTTGGAGGTTGGATCATCCTTGCGATCGCGCTCTTCGAACAGGAAGCGGAAGAAGCGTTTCAGCGAAGACAGTTTCCGCGCCTGGGTCGAGGCAGCAAGGCCATCCTTGGCGAGACTCTGCAGCCAGTCAGACAGGTCGGTCGCATTGGCGGCGCATAAATGTCCACCAAGATAACCGGACGCATCCAGCAGATCGCGGCCATATGCATCCAGCGTATTGGGCGAAGCGCCGCGCTCCGCCGACATCATTTCCAGAAACGCTTCGATCCGTGCGGTATCAGACATGCTGGCAAGCTAAGCGACAGACCTTAACGGCAAACGAAAACGGGCGCTCCAGTCAGGAGCGCCCACTTGTATTGGAGTGGGGCGGAAGGTTACTCGACCCCTTCGCCTTTCAGCATGATGGAATTGCCATCTTCGGTATCCGGATCGCCATTCTTCTTGTGCATGGCGACAACCACGCCAGAGAGCAGCAAGATCGCAATCAGGTTCGGGAAGGCCATGGAGGCATTGGCCAGATCGCCAAACTTCCAGACAAACTCGACCTGCGCCATCGCGCCGATAAAGATGACCACCACCCAGACATAACGGAATGGTTTGGTCGCCCATTCGCCGACCAGATAAGTGATCGCCTGCTCAGCATAATAGGACCAGCCGATAATCGTTGTGAACGCAAACAGGGCGAGACAGATCGTGACAATCCAGCCGCCGCCAGTGAAGGCGGCTTCATAAGCAGCATTGGTAATCGCCGATGCCTCAAGGTCTGCGGCCATCCAGATATATTGCGTTTCGCCACCATCTGCGGTCACCCAGGTGCCGGTTGTCGTCAGGATGACGAGCGCAGTCATGGTACATATCACCAGTGTATCGATGAACACACCAATCATCGCGATTTCGCCTTGCTTGACCGGATTGCGGGTTTGCGCCGCCGCGTGTGCGATCGGGGCAGACCCCTGGCCCGCTTCGTTCGAGAACAGACCGCGCGCGACACCCGCGCGAACCGCCGCCGCCATGCCGTAACCGGCAAGACCACCCGCCGCCTGCTCGAGGCCGAAGGCAGATTTCACGATCAGCGACAGGGCGGCTGGAATTTCAGGCGCGTTCATCACCAGAACCACGAAGGCCGCGGCGACATAGAACAGCGCCATGAACGGCACCACGCGGCCCGCCACGCTACCGATTGATTTGATGCCACCAATAATCACCGCAAAGGTGAGCACGGAGAGGACCAGACCAACACTCCAGGTCGGAATGCCGACGCCAAGGTCGGCACCGCTACGCACGATGGTCTGTGTGATCGAATTCGCTTGTACCATGCCGCCGGTTGCCGTGGCTGAGAAGAGCGTACCGATACAGAAAAAGACCGCCAGCCAGGCCCATTTCTTGCCGAGCGCGTTCTTGATATAATACATCGGACCACCATTGATCCGACCATGCTTGTCGCGTTCGCGGAATTTGATGGCGAGCGAGCTTTCCGCAAACGCCAATGCCATGCCGAACAGGGCGGTCAGCCACATCCAGAAGATGGCGCCAGGTCCGCCCAGCGTAATCGCCGTGGCCACACCGGCGAGGTTACCGGTCCCCACTTGGCCTGAAAGGGCGGTGGAAAGCGCCTGCCAGGCGGTAATCGTATTGGGGTCGTCATCGCCTTTGCGGCCCCCCCACACTTCCGCCAAAGCCGGGCCGAACCGTCTGAGCGGACGACCGCCGAGGCGAACCATGAAGAAAAGACCCGAACCGAGCAGGAATACGGCCAGCGGTGCAAAAGGCAGGACTTGCGTCGCGCCCCATGATCCGCCCCATATAAACCCGCTCAGATTATCAACGAATCCGTAAAACGCTTCCATAATGCCTCCCCGGCAAAGCTCTCTTTCCTAATTGCCCGGCACCCTAGAACAGAAACGGGCGCTGTGAAGCGCCCGCCAGTATATTTTTGCAGATATGCAGATGATTGCGCTGAATCTAACCGATGAAGCCTTCGCTGACGCCAAAGTCGCGTCGCGCTGCAACAATGGTGACCACGACGCCAGCCAGGACATCCAGCAGAGCCATCACGGTGAGGATGAAGAAGACTGATGTCGCGAAGTTCGGATGCAACAGGAACAGCATCAGGCAGACAATGAACACGATCATCGACAAAGCGTGATTCATGATGGTCGCTGTGCCAGTGCTGGTCGATTTGAGAATTTCCATGAACAGGATTGCGATCGACAGGAGGAGGAGCGCATCGCCTTTGGTCAACACCCACTCAATATCACCGCCAATCATTGGGATGGCGAAGAATTTCTGGCCGAGAACGCCCATTAGCGGCGACGCATTCTCGCTCAGCACGGTCGCGCCATGCGTCAGAGTCACCGGGTCCCCCGATGTGGTCAGGGCAATCAGGCAATAAATGCCGACCGGAATGACAAATAGCGGAAATGCGCTCAACAGGATTCGCATCGGATTACCCCTTCTACGCGGACCCGTGCCATTCTGGCGGTGGATCCATGATTTTGTTCTGAGACACCGCCGCAAGCGGGCGCGCCTCTTCGCTATCCCAGTTAACCGTAATAGAGCTTAATGCAAAGTGAGCATATCCATGAACCGTCCGTCCGCCCCGCCTTTTTTCATCCTGACCGGCCCGCCCGGATCCGGCAAAACCAGCTTGCTGGACGCCCTTGCAGACACGGTCAACACGGTCCCAGAAGCGGCCCGTCGGGTCCTGGCCCAGCAACGCGCCAGCGGCGGCACGGCCACCGGTGAACAGGATCCTGAGGCCTTCATCGCGCAGATGCGGCAGACGATGAAAGCCGATTACGACGCCGCCTCCGGGCTCACTCTGTTTGATCGGGGTCTGCCGGACCTGCTGGCCTTCTGCGCCTATTACGACGCTCCAGACGCCGAGATTCGGGCTGTGATAAAGACCACGCGGTATCAACCCCTGGTCTTCTTTTTGCCGGCCTGGCCGGACATCTATCAGTCAGACGAGGAACGCAGACTCGATTTCGAAGGCGCAGCTGCGTTTGGCGCGCGGACTCGCCAGGCCTATAGCCGGTCCGGCTATGTTATTCTTGAGGTTCCGAAGACGACGCTGTCGGATCGCCGCGCCTTCATTCTCGAGCATCTCGACGTTTAGAGCTCGTCCGCGCCGCCCGGATTGCGGCGGCGACGGATCAACCACATCACGCCGCGCAAATCAGACAAGGCATCTGCCAAACGCCCGAAATTGGTATATTTCGACTGACC
The DNA here is from genome assembly GCA_039033355.1 of Pseudomonadota bacterium. GTDB lineage: Bacteria > Pseudomonadota > Alphaproteobacteria > Caulobacterales > Hyphomonadaceae > Henriciella. The sequence continues at coordinate 11,435 of JBCCCT010000094.1, forward strand.
GGTTCCGCGTTCGCGGTGGTTTACGTTCAGGAATTCGACCTTGTGACCTTCGGCATTCATCAGGGCCGGCATGTAGCGATGCATGTGGTCGAAGAATGGTAAAGATAGGAACACATTCCGGCGCATCACTTTGATCCCGCAGCCACTATCATCGCAATCATCCCGCAACAGCCGCTTGCGTATGGCATTGGCGAAGCGCGAACCAAACCGCTTCCAGGCGGTATCTTTCCGACTGGCGCGGCGCCCCATGACCATGGCCAGGCCTTCTGGCGCATCGGCCCGGGTGAGACTGCGATAGAGGGCGGGCAGATCGGCTGGGTCATTCTGTCCATCGCCGTCCAGCGTGCCGACAATCGGTGCCCGGGCATGTTGAATGGCTGTGCGCAACGCACGAGACTGACCGGCATTCTTGCGGTGAGACAGAACGCGAAGTTCCGGATACTTGGCCTTCAGGCCCGCCAGGACCGCGCGCGTGTCGTCGGTCGAGGCATCATCTGTAATCACCATTTCATAAGCCCGCCCAGACAGGGCGGCGGCGATTTCGTCGATCAATTGCTCTGCATTTCCCGATTCATTATGCATCGGCACGCAGACTGAAAATTCTGGCGACTGGGTCACGAACAGGGTCTCCACCAAATCGGTAAGGCCTGCCTTTAGTTGAAAACGGGTGATTGGCAAAGCGCATCGCTGAGGACATGACTGTTTTTATGAGCGATCTGCCAATTGATTCCCTGCTCCCGGAGATTGCCGCGACCCTGCGCGATGGCCAGCGACTGATCCTCGGCGCGCCGCCGGGGGCCGGCAAGACGACGCGTGTTCCGCTGGCCCTCGCAGGTTTTCTGGAGGGGTTTGACGCCTTTCCGGGCCGGGTCGTGATGCTCGAACCGCGTCGGATCGCAGCTCGTATGGCGGCGACCCGGATGGCGAGCACTCTTGGAGAAAAGCTCGGCCAGCATATTGGCCTGTCGACGCGCGTGGATCGACAGGTCAGTCGCGACACCAAAGTCGAAGTCATAACTGATGGCTTGTTCACCAGACGCCTGCTCGCTGATCCTGAACTGTCGGGCGTCAGTGTCGTCATCTTCGATGAAATTCATGAGCGCAGCCTGAGCGCCGATCTCGGCTTGGCGCTGGCCTTGGAAACACAGGGCGCGCTGCGCGATGATCTGCACCTGATGGCCATGTCTGCGACGCTCGATACGGCAGACATGGCCGGTAAGCTCGACGCACCCGTGATCGAAAGTGCCGGCCGTCAATATCCTATCGAGACCCGTTATCTGGGCCGCACACAGGACCGGCTTGAAGACCAGATGGCACGCGCCATCGCGCGCGCTGTGCGAGAGACCGATGGCTCGATCCTCGCTTTCCTGCCCGGCGCGGGCGAGATTCGCCGAACGGCCGAACGCCTTGAACTTGGCGAGGACATACTGATCGCGCCGCTGTACGGGGCCTTGAGCCCGCGCGAACAGGATGCCGCGGTGCAGCCGCGCGCAGATGGCGGGCGGAAGATTGTCCTGGCCACCGATATTGCTGAAAGCGCCCTGACCATTGATGGCGTCTCAGTCGT
>JBCCCT010000095.1:0-12942 GCA_039033355.1 Pseudomonadota bacterium
ACGCGGCGATGATCAGTCGAATGAGGAAACCGAATGGGGCGAACGCTCCCCGCTCCTGAGCTTCTCAAACACGGATATGGCGTTCTCGGGCGACATGCTGATTGTCGGCAATTATCACGGCTTCAACATTTACACGCTGACCGAGGAAGCTGAGCCAACGCTGATCAGTTCCGTCGTCTGTCCCGGTGGACAAGGCGATGTTTCCGTCGTCGGCGACCTTTTGATCATGTCCGTCGAGCAGACGCGTGGACGCGTCGATTGCGGCCGGCAAGGCATCGCAGACGATGTCAGCGAAGAGCGCTTCCGCGGCCTGCGCATTTTCGACATCTCTGACCCGCGCCAGCCGCGCCAGGTTGGTCAGGTCCAGACCTGCCGTGGATCGCATACGCATTCCGTCGTGTCGGGACCCGATGCGAATGGCAAGATTATCGTCTACAATTCCGGCACCGCCTCCATTCGCGAGGGCGATGAACTGGACGGCTGTGTCGGCGAGGTTCCGGGCGATGATCGGACGGCCCTATTCCGGATCGACGTGATCGAGATCCCGGTCGCCGACCCGTCGCAATCCCGCATTGTCGACAGCCCGACGGTCTTCATGGACACCGAGTCCGGACAGATTGCCGGCCTCTGGCAAGGCGGCGACCATGGCGAGGAAACGCAGCGGTCGAGCCGCACCGACCATTGTCATGACATCACCGTCTTCCCGGAGCGAAACATCGCCGCGGGCGCCTGTTCGGGCAATGGCGTGATATTTGATATTTCGGACCCGTACAAGCCGGTCCGGATTGACGCCGTGCTGGATCAGAAGTTTGCTTACTGGCATTCCGCGACCTTCAATAATGATGGCACCAAAGTTCTGTTCACGGACGAGTGGGGCGGCGGCAGCCGGCCGCGCTGCCGAGCATCAGACCCGATGGATTGGGGCGCCAATGCGATTTACGACATTGTCGACGGCAAGCTGGAGTTTCGCAGCTATTTCAAACTCCCGGCGCCGCAGACCGAACAGGAAAACTGTGTCGCCCACAATGGCTCGATCGTGCCGGTGCCCGGCCGCGATATTTTCGTTCAGGCCTGGTATCAGGGCGGCATGTCGCTGATCGATTTCACGGACAGCGCCAACCCGCAGGAGATTGCTTATTTCGACCGCGGCCCAATCCATGAAGAACGTTTGGTCCTGGGCGGATACTGGTCCACCTATTGGTATGATGGCCGGATTTACGGCACCGAGATCCAGCGCGGACTTGATGTGTTTGAACTCGAAGCGAGCGATGCCATGAGTGCGCATGAAATCGCCGCGGCATCCGTGGCGGATCAGGGCGAGTTGTTCAATCCACAACAGCAATTCGCAGTGACCTGGCCGACCGGCCATCCCGCCGTTGCGATGGCCTATGTCGATCAACTCGAACGCAGTTCCGCCCTGCCCGCCGAACAGATCGCAGCGCTCACCTTCGCGCTCGAGACCGCTTCCGGCTCGCTTGCTGCTGATCGCGGCGACCGCGCCACGGCGATGGAGCTGAATGAACTGGCCGCTGACCTCAATGCATCAAGCGACCCACGCATTGCCGCGCTCAAAGAGGCCCTTACCGCTGTCAGCGATCGCCTCTGATCCTAGAAACGGAACGCCCTGCTGCATCATTGGCAGGGCGTTTCGAGACTTGACCCCTCAGCAGGCGACCGACACAGTTCAGGCATGCGCTTCCCTCTCTTTTTCGCCGCCCTGACCCTGTCCGCCTGCGGCGCCGGTAATCTTCCTGAAAAGCCCGCCAATCTGTGCGAACAGGCCAATGCACAATGCGTCACCGCCCCGGTTCGTGATGTGGTGGCGGTCGATGGTGACACGTTCGAATTGCAGCGACTCGGGGATCGCGGGGTGGAGCGGATCCGGCTGCGTCTGATTGGCTGGGACAGTCCCGAAACCGGAAGCAGCGCCGGTTGCGCTGCCGAGGACGCGCTCGGTCAAAAAGTGGAAGCCCGGGCCAGAGTCCTGTTTGAACAGGGCCAGACCCTCACATTCAAACCAGAAGGGACGGACCGGTTCGGGCGCACGCGGGCACATGTCTATCTCGATGGCACGCATATTGGCTGGTTATTGGCTAAGGATGGCCTATCCAAACCCTGGTTGACCGAAACGGTGAAGCCTACCTGGTGTGATTGACCCGACATCACCCGTCTAAGCCCTGTATTTAAATGAAAAATTCGCAACTTGCGAAAGCGGCCCGGGCTTTGCTTGTATGGTGAACATGCGCGCGCACGAGTCTCAATTCCATCCAGGCCGGACCTGGTTCTTCACGCTGAACCTGGCGGACAGGAACAGTACGTTGCTGACCAAGCATGCCAATCTCCTGGCCGAAAGCTCGCGGGATGTGGAGGGGCTGTACCCGTTTGAAGCCATCGCTGTCGTGATCCTGCCCAATCATATGCATCTGATCTGGACCTTGCCGGAAGACGATCTCGATTATGACCGCCGGATCTCTTATCTTCAGTCGGGCTTTACCAAGCGCATACTCGACAATGGGGTCTTGCCAGAAAAACAGCGCAGCGCCGCCCTGTGGCAACAAAGATACTGGGATTACAAGATTCGGGATCTGGTCGATCTGGAGCGCCACATTGGCTACCTGCATGGCAATCCGGTCAAGCATGGTCTGGTCAGTCATCCCGATAAGTGGCGCTATTCCACCTGGCACAGATTCCGCGAAGACGGCTTCCTGTTATGGACGAACAAATCCATGGGCAGCGCCGGCGAGCCTTGAGCCTCAAATCGCGATACAATCCACAAAGCGCCGCGACGGCAGGTCGATCCGGCGCTTTTATTTTGTCCTCGTCTTGGCCTAGAATGCGCCCATCCCATCAATTTGAAATGAAGAACCGACGCCATGCCTGCTATCTCAATGACCCCGCAAGAAGTCTCCGACTATATCGCCCAGGCGGGCCGCGATGCCTGGGTCGTTCCCGACGTGCCAGCCGACACGCCGCGCCGCGCGATTGAAAAAGTTGGCGTCATCGGGGCGGGCACCATGGGCGGAGGCATTTCGATGAATTTCGCCACGGCCGGCATCCCGGTCACCATTCTGGAACGTCAGCAGGAAGCGCTTGATCGTGGCCTTGGCGTCGTTCGCGGGCATTACCAACGCAGCGCCGATAAAGGCCGTTTCCCGGTCGAGGAAGTTGATGAACGGATGGCCCGTCTCAATGGCACGCTGACCATGGAAGATTTCGCCGATTGCGATCTGATCATCGAGGCGGTGTTTGAGGATATGGATCTGAAAAAGCAGATCTTCACCGATCTCGACCGCATCGCCAAACCGCGGGCCATCCTGGCCACCAATACGTCCGCCCTCGATATTGACGAAATTGCCAGCGTTACCAGCCGCCCACAGGACGTGATAGGCCTGCATTTCTTCTCGCCCGCCAATGTCATGAAACTGCTCGAAATCGTCCGTGCCGATCACACTGCGGATGATGTCATCGCCACCAGCATGGATCTCGCCAGGACGATCAACAAGATCGCCACCCTGGTCGGCGTCTGTCCGGGATTTGTCGGCAACCGCATCCTGTTCGCGCGTCAGGCACAAGCTCAGAAACTGGTCAATCAAGGCGCCATGCCCTGGGATGTGGATGCGGCGCTGAACGCATTCGGATTCCGCATGGGCCCGTATCAGATGTCCGACCTGGCCGGGCTCGACATTGGCTGGAAGAAAGGCGCGACCACCGCCAATCCGATCCGTGACGCGCTGTGCGAACTCGACCGCCGCGGTCAGAAGACCGGCGCCGGCTATTACGACTATGACGAGAATCGCCGCCCGATCCCGTCTGACGTGACGGCCAAGATCATTGCCGACATTACCGGTGTCGAAGCCGGACAAGCGCCGGGTCAGGATGAGATCGTCGCCACCTGCATCTATCCAATGATCAATGAAGGCCTGAAAATCCTCGAAGAGAAAAAGGCGCAACGCGCCTCCGACATCGATATTGTCTGGCTGAACGGCTATGGCTGGCCCGCCGATAAAGGCGGACCGATGCTATATGGCGACATGATGGGCGCTGAAGCCGTGCTGGCCACCATGGAAAAGCTTGGCGCCGATGATGATCGGTTCGCGCCGTGCGATACCTTGAAGCGTCTCGCGGCAGATGGCGGGCGCTTCATCGACGTCCAGCCCGGCTGATGACAAAGACGCCGACCGCTTTCCCTGGTACTTATGACTATGTCATTGCCGGGGCCGGGTCGGCGGGATGCGTGATCGCCAATCGGCTGTCGGCCGATCCTTCAAAGAAAGTGCTGCTGCTCGAAGCGGGCGGACGCGATAACTGGATCTGGTTTCACATCCCGGTCGGCTATCTGTTCGCCATCGGCAATCCACGCTCGGACTGGATGTTCGAAACCATTCCGCAAGCCGGATTGAATGGGCGCGCCCTCAATTATCCGCGCGGCAAGGTTCTGGGTGGGTCGTCCGCCATCAATGCGATGATCACAATGCGCGGCCAGGCGGCTGATTATGATGGCTGGCGGGCCCTGGGGCTTGATGGCTGGGGCTGGCAAGATGTCTTGCCGGTGTTTCGCGATCTCGAGGACCATTTTCTCGGCGAAAGTGCAGCGCACGGCACGGGCGGCAATTGGCGTGTCGAACCGCCGCGCGTTCGCTGGCAAATCCTTGACGCGATCCATGCGGCAGCGGTTGAAATGGGGGTGCCCGCGACTGCGGATTTCAATACCGGTGACAATGAAGGCGCGGGCTATTTCCACGTCAATCAGAAAGCCGGGCGGCGCTGGTCCGCCGCACGCGGCTTTCTGAAGCCGGTGGCCAAGCGCCCTAATCTTCGGGTTGAAACCGGGGCGGTGATCGACACGATTACGCTGGATGGAAAGCGCGCGACCGGCCTGATTTTCGAAAAAAATGGACAGCGATACTCAGTCAAAGCCGAAGCCGAAACCATTCTCAGCGCGGGATCGATTGGCAGTCCGCAAATCCTGCAACGCTCTGGCATTGGACCGGCCGCCACGCTGAAAGCGGCGGGTGTCGAATCGATCCACGCGCTCGACGGCGTTGGCGCCAACTTGCAGGACCATTTGCAACAGCGTGCCATCTACAAAGTGTCCAACACCGTCACCTTGAACCAGACCTATTATTCGCTGTTCGGCAAAGCCGGGATGGGACTGGATTATCTTTTCCGCCGGCGCGGCCCTCTGACCATGGCGCCGTCGCAACTGGGCATCTTTACGCGTTCTTCCAGCGACCATTCGCGCGCCAATATCCAGTTTCATGTCCAACCGCTTTCGCTCGACAAGTTCGGCGAGCCGCTGCATCGCTTTCCCGCGGTCACGGTCGCCGCGTGTAATTTGCGACCGACCTCGCGCGGCAGCTTGCGGATCAGCGGGCCGGCCATAGATGCGCCGCCAATCATTGATCCAAATTATCTCGACACTGAGGAAGACCGGCGCGTTGCGGCAGACGCGATCCGTGTGACCCGCAAGCTGATGCAGCAATCCGCCCTGTCAGCCTTCGCGGCGCATGAATATCTGCCCGGTAGTTCGGTCGGGGATGCTGACCTGGCCCAGGCCGCTGGCGACATAGGCACCACGATCTTCCATCCGGTCGGAACCGCCAAAATGGGCGTCGACAGCGACCCTATGGCCGTTGTGAATGACCGGCTTCAAGTCAGAGGCATCCGCGGCCTGCGCGTCATTGATGCGTCGATCATGCCGACCATCACGTCCGGCAACACGAACACACCGACCATCATGATCGCCGCAAAAGGCGCGGACCTGGTCGCCCGCGCCTGATCCCCCTATTCCGTGAGACCGTCTATCTCTTCATTGATCAAGACAGGTTCACCAAAACCGAGATCTGCAAGACGTGGCAATTGCGTTTCGGCATCGCCGACAATGATGTAATTCATCGCATCTGGCCGAATATTGTCGGCCGCGAGCGCCTGCATATCCTCGACCGTCAGCGCTTCGACTTTCTCGATCTGCTGGGCGACATAATCGTATGGCAGGTCATAGTCCGCAATGTCAGACAGCACGTTGAGTTTGGCGCCGAGCGATTCAAAGCGGCGCGCCTGACTTTTGGTGAAAAAGCTCTGCGTCACGTCCAGATCATTCTGCGTGTAGGTGGCGGCATAGTCACGCATGATATCACGCACCAGGCTTGCCGCTTCCAGGGTCACGTTCGACCGCACGCCGCTGAAAATGCCGAACGTACCGACTTGATCGGTGCCGCTAAAGCTGGACCCGATGCCATAAGTATAACCCTTGCCTTCGCGCAGCTCCTGCGTCAGGCGCGAGGCGAAGCCGCCGCCGCCCAATCGGTAATTCATCACGCCGGTGACATCATATTGCGCATCCGTCCGCTTCAAGGCCGGATAGCCAAATCGGAAGACAGATTGCGACGCGCCGGGTACGTCATAGAAATACACTTTTGAGCCGGTCGGCGTGACCGCTTGCTCGGACTCCGGCAAGGTCACGTCAACCGGTTGCCATTGCTCCGTCAGCTCGTCCAAAGCCGCCAGGACGTCCGCTTCGTCCACATTCCCGACAATGCGCAGACTGCTCAGTTGCGGTGTCAGATAATTCTGTTTCCAGGCCTGCAAATCCTCGATGGTGATGGTTTCGAGATTACGCTCGCTGCCCAAAGTGCTCATCGAACGCATGCTGCCAGGTCCGTAGGTCACCCAGTTGAAGGCGCGCCCAGCGATCGTATTGGGCTGTTGCCGGCCGGCTTGAATCGCATCGCGCGTCCGCGACACCGCCAGATCGAACTCGGTTTCATCCCAGCGCGGCTCAAGCAGCGCTTCGGTGATGAGCGCCATGGTCGCGTCGAGATTGCGCGCCAGCGTCTCGCCACTGATCTCGAAGGTTTCCGTGGTGACGAAAACGTCCACCTCAGCCCCGAGCAGCGCCAGCGCATTATCGAACTCTGCCGGGGTCTTGGTGGCCGTCCCCTTGGTCAGAATTTCGGCCAGCAGGTTCGCCGTTCCGGCGGTCTCTGGTGTGTCCAGCAAGTGTCCGCCTTCCACCACCATCGAGAATTGCACCAGTGGCAGTTCGCTGTCCGAGATCCCGTAAACACTGATCCCGTTCTCGGTCTCTGTTTGCCAGACATCCGGGGTCGCCAGAGCCGGGGTCGCGCCATAAGGCGGTTCCACGCTCCGATCGATCAGTGACGGAGTTTTCTCATAGCTCGCGCTGGCGGTTGGGTCGACGTCGTCCTCGGCGCCTTGAACAATCGGTTCGATGACCACTTCAGCCACGCTCGACCCTTCAATCGCAAGCTCAGGCGCCCCTTTCGGGACGAAACTGGTGGCGACATAGGGCTGGTCCTTGAGATAGGTCTCATAAACCCGCCGGACATCTTCAGCAGTCACGGCCTGCAAGCGCGCCAGATCTTCATCGATATAGCCGGGATTGCCCGCGAACATGCTGTATTGCGCCAGCTGTGCGCCCTTGCCGAGCACACTGTTCAGGCCGGCATAGAAATTGACTTCCTGCCGGATCTTGATCCGCTGCAGGGCCTCGTCGCTGATCGGCTCTGTCTCAAACCGTGCGAACCCGTCCTGCAAGGCCGCCGCCACGGTATCGAGATCAGTGCCGCTAAACGCGCTGACCTGCAGGATCAACTCGCCCGCAAGTTCGCTGTCATAATTAAACCCGCCGACAGATGCTGCGACTTTCGCTTCGTCGATCAGCACTTCGTTCAAGGGCGCTTCCTTGCCGTCGGTCAGCAATTCGGTCAGCACATTCAACGCGTAACTGTCAGGATGATACTGCTCAACCGTTGGCCAGACCATGGTCAGTTGCGGTAGCTGGGCGAAATTGTCTTCGTGATACAGCAGAACCGGCGCATCGATCGACCCGGCCTGCGGTGTCATCCGTTCAATGTCCGGTCCGCGGGGGATCTCGGCGAAATAGCGCTCCACCCAGACTTTGGCTTGTTCGGTGTCAAAGTCACCTGCCACGACCAGCGTGACATTGTTCGGCGTGTACCAGGCTCGGAAGAATTCTTTCACATCATCCAGCGTGGCGGCCTGCAGGTCTTCCAGTGAGCCGATCACCTGCCAATTATAGGGATGTCCTTCCGGGTACAACGCCTTGTGCATGACATAGAATGTGTGGCCATAAGGGCGATTATCGACGCCCTGGCGTTTTTCGTTTTTGACGACCTGTTTTTCCTTGTCCAGCACGGGCTGGGTCACCGTATTGATGAACCAGCCAAGCTTGTCCGCCTCGGCCCAGAGCATTTTCTCAAGCGCATCATTTGGAACCGTCTGCAGGTAATTGGTGCGATCACGGCTGGTCGATCCATTTGCGCCTGAGCCGCCAATCCGGGCTGACAAACGGTCCAGTCCGCCAGGTCCGAGATTCTCCGATTCCAGGAACAGCAAATGTTCGAACAGATGCGCAAACCCGGTCCGGCCGGGTTTTTCACGCGCCGATCCAACATGCGCCGTCAGCGAGACCGCGACCACCGGATCGGAGCGATCGACGTGAAACAAAACGGTGAGCCCATTGTCCAAAGTGAAGGACTCGTATGGCAAAAGAGTCTCATCTTCGACGGTGTCGGGCGCGACCGACTCACTTGCGTCTGCCACCTCTTCGACACTGACAATATCTGGCGATGTCGGTTCAGAGACGGTGCAACCGGCCATTAGAGCGACGGCTGAAACAGCCAGGGCGAAGCGTTTGGTCATAAGAAAGCTCCCAATTCTGTCTTGTGACGAATGTTACATCTATAGTCAGCGGGTCTCACACCGACCAGAGGATTAGCGAGATTACGCAAACAAATCTGTGAATTGCAGCCTTGTCCTAAGACAATTCGCGTTCAAACAAAGCCAGCATCCGCGTCCAGGCGCGCTCTGACTGTTCCGGATTGTGGGCGCGGGAATCGGTCGGCACCCAACCATGCAGGGCATCCGCATAGACTTCGATTTCCGCCGGCACGCCGGCCGTATCAAAGGCAGCAATCAATGCGCCCTGCGCCTCCGGTTCGCGCTCATGATCATTTTCGGCAATCGCGATCAAGACGCCGCCCTGGATCTTGTCCGCCAGCAGATGCGGGCTGTCTTCCGCCTCGGTGACCAATCCACCGCCATGGAAGGAGGATGGCGCCCGCACCCGGTCCGGCACCGCAGCCGCGGCGCGCAAGGTCCAGGACCCGGTCATGCAGAAGCCGATCGCCCCGATGCCACGACCTGTATCAACCGCGGCCTGCGCATCGAGCCAGGCGACATAGGCTTGCGTGTCGACCACCACCGTTTCTGGAGACAATGCAGAATAATGCGGCATCACCAATTCGCGTCCACCGGGATCGCGAATGGTTTGCCCCTCCTCAAACAGGCGCCCATTCATTGTGCGGTAATAGGGATTCATGGCGAGGACGGAATAACCGGACGTGGCCAGCCGGCGCGCCATGTCAAAGAAAGCCGGACGGACACCGTGAATGTCTGGCCACATGATGATGGCGGCATGCGCACCTTCGCTCGGGTGAATGAACAGGCCATCCGCTTCACCGGCTGGCGTCGTGACACTGACTTCTGTTTCGGTGAGGGTCATTTCGCCAGTCTCGACTGGCGTCGCGCAGGCTGGCAGGACCAGGCTCGTCGACGCGACCGCGGCAGAGGCGCCAACGGTGAATCCGCGCCGAGTCACGGCTTTGCGTTTGAGATATTCGTCCAGTTCCCGTTCGGTGATTTCGTCGCACATCGCATTATCCCTCTTTGCTTGGCTACGGGTCAGAACATGACGCAATCGCGGACGGCTTCAAGACACATTCGTGTGACGCCTTGCGGCAGTTCGTCTATCGCCGAAATGGCCGACGGCTCTAGATCTCCGCGTGTCGATAACAGACCGCGGCCAGAATCTTGAACCTGATACTCATCCTCGGGGACCAACTATCCCCATCCATTTCTTCGCTCCGACAGGCAAAGCGCGATCGGGATCGCGTGCTGATGGTCGAGGTCATCGAGGAGGCGACGTATGTCCGGCATCACAAAAAGAAGATTGCTTTCCTGTTCTCTGCGATGCGCCATTTTGCCGAGGACTTGCGCGCTGCAGGCTGGAAAGTGGATTATGTTCGCCTCGATGATCCGGACAATGCAGGGAGCTTCCATGGCGAAGTCGAACGGGCTGTAGATCGCCTGGCGCCGGATCGCATCATTGTCACGGAACCTGGCGAATGGCGCGTGCTTCAGTCCATGCAAACCTGGGCAGATGCCTTCGCGCGTCCCGTCGAGATTGTGGAAGATGATCGCTTCATCGCCACGCGCGATGAGTTTCGGACCTGGGCCAGCGGGCGCAAGCAATTGCGCATGGAGTATTTCTATCGCGAGATGCGTCGTAAAACCGGCTTGCTTATGGACGGTGACCAACCCGCTGGCGGCAAGTGGAATTATGATTCCGAAAACCGCAAACCGGCCAAGGCTAATCTCTTCATGCCGACCCCGCTTCGAACGACTCCCGACGCCATCACCAAAGATGTGCTTACTATGGTGTCAGACCAGTTCAAGGATCATTTTGGAGACCTGGAGCCGTTCTGGTTTGGTGTGACCCGCACACAGGCGCAAGCGGCGCTTGATCATTTCATCGACCACGCATTGGCAAATTTCGGGGATTATCAGGATGCGATGCTGGAAGGTGAGAAATTCCTCTATCACTCGCTCCTGTCTCTCTATCTGAATGCCGGATTGCTGGATCCGCTTGAGGTCTGTCAGCGCGTCGAACAGGCCTATCGCGATGGCCGCGCTCCTTTGAACGCGGCGGAAGGGTTTATTCGGCAGATCATTGGCTGGCGCGAATATGTGCGCGGGATCTACTGGCTGAAAATGCCGGACTATGTGGACCTCAACTTTTTTGAGAATAAACGGGACCTGCCGGAATTCTATTGGACGGCGGAAACTGAGATGGCGTGCATGAAGGCGGCCATTTCGCAAACGAAGGAAGAGGCCTACGCCCATCACATTCAACGCCTCATGGTCACCGGCAATTTCGCGTTGCTGGCTGGCATTGATCCCAAACAGGTGCATGAATGGTATTTGGCGGTCTATGCCGACGCCTATGAATGGGTTGAGCTGCCAAACACGCTGGGCATGAGCCAGTTTGCCGATGGCGGGGTACTGGGCTCAAAACCCTACGCGGCGAGCGGCAATTACATCAACAAGATGTCCGATCACTGCAAACACTGCTCCTATGACGTGAAGCAGAAAACAGGCAATGGGGCGTGTCCGTTCAATCCACTTTACTGGGATTTTCTGCATCGCAATCGCGACAGGCTGAGCGGCAATCCCCGCATGGCGCAGATGTATCGGACCTGGGACCGCATGTCTGATGACAAGCAGGCGGAATATCTCGAAAGCGCCGCGAGTATCCTCAACACCCTCTAGGTGGATGTCTTGCGCCGATCACGCCGACAGCGCTCCGAACAATAGACGATTTCGTCCCAGTTGCGCGCCCATTTCTTGCGCCAGGAGAATGGTCGTTTGCATACGGGACAGGTCTTGGACGGGAGGTTTTGTTTCTTCATTTTAATGGATCGCAAGGGTTTATGAGATCAAGCGATAATGACCTTTGGCGCAGACCAGACTTAGGTTGAGGAAACATCTTGTCGAGCACTCGCAGCCACAAAGGCCCGACGACATGCCTCATGATCTTACCCCTGCCGCTTCTGAAGCGCCGCCCGTCGCTGTCCTGCCAGACCGGTTTGTCGAGCGGTCGAAAAACGCCTGGGGCCATTGCGACTCGATCGTTGACCTGACGCCATTGAAGTCGCCGCAATGCACGGGATTGTTCATTCTTGAAACATGGGCCGCTGCACACTGCGTCTTCGTGCAACGGGCGATAGATGCAACCAGTCATGTTCATGAAGCGAAGCATCTCAATCATACCGGCAATGTACTCTTCGTCTGGCGCTTCCTGTCTGGCCACTTGATGGGGCGAAACGGGGAGTCACCCTATTCGATCTATCGCGGCTCGATCGCCATGCGCGACTATTCTCGTCCTTATGACGGGGTCCAGTCTGCGGCCATTATTCAAGGCATCGTTTTTCTGCACGAAACGCTTGGTTTCGATCCCGGTCAGCATCCAGGTTTGAGCGTTTTTCACGACGGCTCGCTGTTCGCCCAGTGCCTGCATGCCGAGTTCGATACCGTGTTCGAGCAGTTGGGCGCCGGGTTCAGATACATTTCCAGCGACCAGATGATGCGCATCAAAAGCTGTATCCAATTCGCCATTCACGGCAAATCCAGCAAGGCGGACGTTCGCACAGTTGCCCGGCAGGCCCTGAAGCGGACGATTTGCATCAATATCGAACAGAATCTCGGCGATCTCACCTTTTCACCGAAATCGATCCTGACCCGTTTCGGCACCTCTCGCGCAACCCTGTTTCGAATGTTCGAGGCGGATGGCGGCGTGCGAAACTATATCAACAATCGGCGTCTTTACCGCGCCGTCCTGCAAATCTCCAAGTCGCCCATGACGCGCGGCGTCATCAGCAAGGCCGCGCGCGATTGGGGCTTCTCTTCAGATGCGAATTTCAACCGATCGGTTCGTCGTGTTTATGGTACAAGTCCGAACTCGCTGTTCGAAGCACCGATCCAGAGTGTCCCGGTTCCAAAAGGATCGCGATCCCTTTGGGCGGAACAGCGGGCGCAACTGATGAAACGCGGTCAGGACGCCTATGCCGCCCGCCAGCCATTCTGATTCGATCGGGGCTCTATTTGACCCAGGCGCCTGGCGCATTCGTGCGATACCCCAGCGAGCGATAAGCCGCGTCGATGACGCTTTGCCCGCGATTATTCAGCAAAATGCCTGATCCCATCTGGTTCATGGTGTAGCTGAACGCCATACCACACGCGGGATCGGCAAATCCGATGGAGCCGCCAGCACCGACATGCCCGAATGCCGCTTCGCCCATGATAGCGCTCATCTGACCGCCTTGCGGATAGGCGCGATTG
>JBCCCT010000096.1:0-12849 GCA_039033355.1 Pseudomonadota bacterium
CTTTGGTGCCCAGAAGAGGACTCGAACCTCCACGTCCATAAGGACACTACGACCTGAACGTAGCGCGTCTACCAATTCCGCCATCTGGGCACGAAAATGGAATGGCGCGTATACAAGCGGAATCGCGCCAGCGTCAACGGTCAAAATGACCTTGAGCTGCGACGCTGGCGCGCTCTACGCTATGCCAGACTAACCTGCGCGGGAAAATCCGCTCGGTTGCATCATGGCATAGAGCTGGTCCTTGAGCATCATTCGCTCGCGCCGCAGGGCCAGTTCGGTGACATCTGCGACGGGTTGAATCCGCTCTTCCATGCGGTGAATGGTGCGATTTATCTCGTGATACCGGTCGGCCAATCGGGCAAAATGCGGACTGGTCCGTTTCAGTTCGCTGATGCGATCCTTGTCGGCGGGAAAGTCATCGCTCAATTCATGCGGGGTATGGCTCATGGCAATACGGCTCCTCTGCTGTCCTGAAGACGAGAGGAGCCGATCCGTGACCAACTGTCACTTAGGAGGATTGCTTATGTCCCGGCGTTATTCCGGGTCGCCCTGACGCAAGATCGTGCGTTTGCCGGCATGATTGGGGGCGGAAATTACGCCCTCTTCCTCAAGCCGCTCAATCAGCGTTGCAGCCTTGTTATAGCCAACCTTCAGACGTCGCTGCAAATAGCTGGTCGAGGCCCGCTTGTCGCGCAGGATGATGGCCAGAGCCTGGGCATAGAGATCCTCATCCTTGTCGCCGGTCGAGGTGCCGAGCATGGCATCCATGATGACGCTGCCTGTACCTTCCTCAGGCTCTTCCAGAACTTCGGGATTATAGTCCGGCTCGCCGCCATTATCGCGCAACCAGTCGACCACGGCCTGGACTTCCTCGTCCGAGACGAAGGGACCGTGACAACGTTTGGTTTTGACACCCGCAGCCTGATAAAGAAGGTCGCCCATGCCGAGCAATTGTTCAGCGCCCTGCTCGCCCAGAATGGTGCGCGAGTCGATCTTGGTCGTCACCATGTAGGAAATCCGGGTCGGGAAGTTGGCCTTGATCGTGCCGGTAATCACGTCCACGGACGGACGCTGGGTGGCGGTGATCAGATGGATGCCCGCGGCCCGCGCCATTTGCGCCAGGCGCTGGACACAGCCTTCAATTTCCTTGCCGGCCACCATCATCAGATCCGCCATCTCGTCGATCACAATGACCAGGTGTGGAACATGATCCAGTGGCAGGATCTCGGTCTCGTATTGCGGCTTGCCGCGATCGTCGAACCCGGTCTGGACCTTGCGGGTCAGATGGTCGCCGCGCTTGCGATACTCTGCCGCCTTCTTGTTGAAGCCTGCCAGATTTCGCACGCCGGCCTTGGACATCAGCTCATAGCGCATTTCCATCTCGCGCACCGCCCATTGCAGCGCCAGGACGGCCTTTTTCGGATCGGTCACAACCGGTGACAGCAAATGCGGGATGCCTTCATAAATGCTGAGTTCCAGCATTTTCGGATCGATAAAGATAAACCGGCACTCTTCAGGGGGCAGCTTGTAGATCAGCGACAGGATCATCGCATTGACGCCGACCGACTTACCGGACCCGGTCGTCCCGGCGATCAGCAGGTGAGGCATTTTCGCCAGTTCAACCACCGTCGAGGCGCCGCCAATATCTTCACCCAGCGCCATAGGCAGAGCCGCCTTGGACTTGGTGTAAATGTCATTGTCGAGCAGGGAGCGGAGATAGACGGTCTGGCGCTCCTCATTCGGCAGTTCAATGCCGATCGCATTCTTGCCGGGCACGACCGCGATCCGACATGACACCGCGCTCATCGAGCGCGCGACGTCATCCGCCAGAGAGATCACGCGCGCGGATTTCACGCCCGCCGCAGGCTCCAGCTCAAACAGGGTCACGACCGGTCCCGGGCGCACTTCGCGGATCCGGCCTCGGACACCGAATTCGCGCAACACTTCGGCCAGACGATTGGCCTTGGCGAGGAGGGAATCCTCATCAATCTCGTGGCGCTGGGTTGGTGGCACCTGCAACAGATCCAGCGGCGGCACCTTGCGACCGCGCGCCTTGCGGTTGCGCCGCACTTGAGGTTTGGGGATGGTCGCGGAGCGCGGCGCAGTAACCGTCACCGGCTTGCTGGGGGGTGGAGCCGGCGGAGGGATATCCTCGACAATCGCGTCTTCAATCTCTTCTTCGACAATCTCGCGACGGACAGGTTTTGGGGCTGACCCGCGTTTGATCTTAGTTTGGTCGGCCTCCTCGAACAGATCATCCGAGCGTTGGCGGCGGAAGCTGAGACGGCCAAACAGACCGCCCGCCCGACGGGCCGCCCGGGCACTGGATTTTGACGCCGCGGCCTGCAGGAGCCGGGCATCCCCGCGCCGGAACCCGAGGGCGGCAAACGCACAGAGCAAAGCCAGAGCCCCCGCAACCAGGCCGGACAGGAGTTCTGGCATGGGCAGTAACAGGGCCTTGAAGGGCATCGCGGCGAGATCATGCAGATTGTCGCCAATCATTCCGCCAAGACCGGCGCGCAGAGGCCAGGACGTTGGTACCGGCCAGGCCGCGAAACAGGCCGCGGAGAGCGGCACAAACAGAAATCCGAGCAGCCAGCGGCGTACGCGCGGCGCGCCGATCAGCACAGTCCGCATGGCACCGCCAATCATCAAGGCGAGGCCAGCCACCCAGGCGGACCACCCTAGCATCTGTCGCATAAGGTCTGCGAAGACGGCGCCGCCGGCGCCAAACAGGTTTTCGACACTGCGATTGGTGGCGGCATTCCAGCTCGGATCCAGGGGATCATAAGAGCCGACACTGCCACAAATAAACACGCCCACAGCAAAGGCTGTGGTGCCGGTAATGATCCGCCAAACCGGGTCGGATACTTCACGCATATGGGCCGCTTCTGCGATTGAATTTGCCATAATCTACACTCCGGTCGGGGACGGACGTTCTGAACCAAAAATGAAATTACAAGGACGGCCTTAAAACGGCGCTAACGGCCATGAAATTGCCCAAAAGAAACCCCCGGAGCTTGCGCGCCGGGGGTAAGTCGGGAGGAAACGCTTCCAAACTTGAGGAAGCGTAGGATTGCCCGCGCCGGCATGACCCGGCGCGGGCAAACTGATTAGGAAGCAAATTCCGGGTACGCTTCGACACCTGTGTCGGCGCGGTCGAGGCCGAGCTGCTCGTCCTCTTCGCTGACGCGGACACCAATGGTGAGCTTCAGACCCATCCAGACAATGGCGGACAGGATCGAGACCACGATACCGGTCAGGATCACACCGACCAGTTGGCCGACATAGCTGGCATCGCCCGTCAGCGCGCCTTCGGCATCAACTGGTGGCATGATGTGGTTACCGTAAGAGGCGGCAACGATGATCGTGCCCCAGATACCGCAGACCAGGTGAGCCGGGATCGCTCCAACGACATCGTCAATCTTGAGCTTGTCGAGCAGCGGCACAGTCAGAACAACCAGGACACCACCGACGGCACCGATCGCCACAGAGGCGCCCATGCTTGGCGCCAGCGGCTCAGCCGTGATCGAGACGAGACCACCAATCGCGCCATTAAAGGCCATGGTTGGGTCGACTTTGCCCTTATAGAGCACAGCGGTCAGGATCATCGCAGCGAGCACGCCGCCGACCGCCGCCATATTGGTATTGGCGAAGATCTTGGCGACAGCATTAATGTCGTCAAATGTACCCGCAGCCAGTTGAGATGCACCGTTAAAGCCGAACCAGCCGAACCAGAGAATGAACGTACCAAGCGCCGCGAGCGGAATGTTGGAACCAGGCATCGGGTTCACTTTCTCGCCGAAATACTTGCCGGCACGGGGTCCGATGATGATGGCACCGACCAGGGCCGCCCAGCCACCCGTAGAGTGTACCAGGGTCGATCCAGCAAAGTCAGAGAAAGCCCACTGGCTGTCGAGGTAGCCGCCACCCCATTCCCAGCTAACAACAGTCGGGTAGATGATCGCCGTCAGGAAGACGACAAAGATCAGGAATGACCAGAGTTTCACACGCTCAGCGACCGTACCGGAAACGATCGAGGCGGCCGTCGCGACGAAGACCATCTGGAAGAACCAGTCAGAGCTCGCGGCATAGCCGGTCTCGAGGTCTTCAGACCCTGTCCAAGGAATGGATCCAGGAATACCGATAATCCCGCCCAGGGCCGTGGAGGCTGGGTAGGCGATATTGTAACCAATGAGCCAGAACATCAGGCCCGCAACAGAGAACAAGGCAACGTTCTTCAAAGACTGCATGGAAGCATTCTTGGACCGCACCAGGCCAGACTCGAGGCAGAGGAAGCCCGCTGCCATGAACATTACGATCAAGCCGCCGATCAGGAACAGGTAACTGCTATCGACATAGGCGCTGACCGCGCTCGCTTCTTGCGCATGCGCGGCGAGGCCCGCCATGCCGGCCAGCGGTAGCAACATGGTGCCCCGCTTAGCTGTTTTCATCCATAAACTCATTGCCCGTTATCTCCCGCAGCTCTGGTTAGTTGACGACCGCCAACAAAACGCCTGCCCGGTTTTCTTCCAGAATTAAAAAGCTGTTCATCTGTACAGAGCGGAAGCGTGACCAAAAATCGGGCAGCGTGCGACCCAAACGCCCGTTTGTCTGTCAGGCATGGACCACGGCGCAGGGAGTCCATAGATGAAAGGCATGAAGGATCACGTCTTTGACACCGCAATTATCGGCGCGGGCCCGACCGGGGCGACGCTGGCGCTGGGACTCGCGCGCCTGGGACTGGATGTGGCGCTGATCGATGCCCGTGATCCGGCCGCGACAAACCAGCCGGATGGACGAAATTTCGCAATTGTTACAGGTAGTTGGCGACTTTTGAGTTCGATTGGCGTGACCGATACACTAGCCGAGTCGAGCCAGGCTCTTAATGGGCTGGAAGCGACTGATGGTGGCACTCATTTTTTTGGACAGCCTTCGGTTCTGTTCGAAAGCGCTGATCTGGACAGTCCGGATCCCGACGAACCGCTGGGCCAAATGGTCATGGCCGAGCCGTTACAAGCGGTGCTGGATGCCGCGATAGCGGCCAGTGACCAGATCACGGTCTTCGCGCCGGCCCGGTTCGAGACGGTCACACGCGAAGCGCAACGCGCAACGATCACGCTGGAAACTGGTGAAACCATAAGCACAAGGCTCCTGGTCGGTGCCGATGGCATGCGCTCGCCGGTTCGCCAGGCACTCGGAATCGCGACGGAAGGCCGAGATTATGAGAAGTCGGTCTTCACCGCGAATGTAACCCTGTCCGAACCGCATCACGGTATTGCCCGGCAATTGTTCACGCCAGAAGGCCCGTTTGCGACTCTGCCGCTGAAAGGCGATCGCGCCAATCTCGCCTGGTATATGAAACGCGGCGCTGCCGAAGCGCTGGTGGCGATGCCAAAGGCGGATGCGGAAGCCGAGCTGAATGCCCGATTCGCAGACTTTGCCGGCCCGATGAAGATTGAGGGCCAGGCCGGGTCCTATCCGCTCATCCTGCAACTCGCGACCGAGATTGTTTCCGATCGGGCCGCTCTGGTCGGTGATGCGGCAAGACGGGTCAATCCGCTGGCCGGACAGGGTCTCAACCAGGGCTTTCGTGATGTCGCCGCCTTGATCGAAATCGCGGAAGAGACGCTGCGTCTCGGCGGCGATATTGGAGGCCCCTTCATGCTGGATGCGTACAGTCAGGCGCGTCGGTTTGATGGCAATGGCACCGCCCTGACCCTGGATGCGATTGACCGGATTTTCTCAAATGACTCGATGCTGACCAAGCCGGCGCGGGCGCTCGGCATGTTGGCGGCGTCGAAGATTTCGCCCTTGCGGCGGTTTCTGGCACAGAAAGCTAGTGCGACTGAAGCAGGCGTCGCCGGTCCGATGGCGGACTGGTAGGCTGTTCCAGCCACAACACCCCGGAATTATAAAGATAGAGGAAGGCGTCGGTTGATTCCTGCGCCGCCTTGCCTGCCAGCTCTCCAGCCATCCGACGATTGGAGATGCGTTGCAAAATGGCGAGCCCGATGATCGGGACACAAGTCCACCAGGCGACAAAGAAGGCACTCAAGACACCCGCCACGAGCATGATGTCCGAAACCAGATCCAGCAACCAGATGCGATTGGCATAGTGACTGCCGAGCTTGCGCAGCACGTCGAGACGGCCATGCAAATAGTCAGCATCGAGCGCCCAGGTCTGGTCTGGAGTCGCGGCGATCCGCACCGTGGTGCGGCCATCTTCGGCAGAGGCTTGCAAGAGGGCTTTGGCTGACATTCTACGCTCCGATGGCCTGGACCGTAGCGCGAATGATTTAACGAAACCTATCCCAAAACCTTCATGAACGGGCTTTAATGGAGAGCGCGTGCAATCCAGAGTCGAATTCATCCTTTAGCGCGTCCATCACTGCGCGCTGCACCGCGACACGGGAAAGACCTTCGAACGCAGCCGAGACAATTTTCACCGTATAGTGCGTTTCGCCCTCTGGTTGTGCGCCGGCATGACCCGCATGTTTGTGGCTGTCATCGATGACGTCTAGCGCGCTCGGCGTGAAGACTTTTGTTAAAGTCATATGAATTCGTTCAGATCTGCTCATTAGTTCTGGTCTCTTTAACCCGAAGCACCTATGTTACCGCGCCTATGGATGATGGATACAAATATCGCCCCAAGTTCACTGATATAAGAGTGAAACCGCCGGCCGACGAGACGTCGCGTGAAAAAGCCGCGAAGACTCGCGTCTGCGACCACCCCAGTTGTGACCTGGCGGGAGAGTATCCGGCGCCCGAAAGATTTGGCGATGGCAAGCTGTGGTTTTGCAAGCGCCATGCCGCAGAATATAATCGCAGCTTCAATTTCTTCGACACAATGACCGAAGAACAGCTCAAGGCGTTCAATGAGAATGCGCGCTATGGGTTCAAGCAGACCTGGAAGTTTGGCGCTGGCCCGATGGGCGGCGACAAGTCGAACAAGTCGCATGACCCTCGCAACTGGCGCGGCTCTGAATTTTTTCAGGACGCGGCTGAAGCGCGTGAACAGAGACGGGCCAACCGGTCCGCCACCGGCATCGCCAAGCGCGCGCTTGAGGAGCTTGACCTTGAGCCCAATGCCAAACCGCCTGAAGTGCGGGCGCGCTATGCCGAATATGTCCGACGCTTCCACCCGGATTCAAATAGCGGCGACCGCTCTTCCGAAGAGAAGCTGGCGCGCGTTATTCGGGCCGGAAAGACGCTCAAGGCCGCGGGCCTGATGAAGGACTGAGCCTTCGGCTTGCCGAAATGCAAAAATCAGAGCAATTTCAAGGCATGGAAGAGACGCCAAAGCTCTCATATGCGGCCTATTTTGATCACCCGCTCAAACGCGGAATGGTCCGCACAATTGAGCGGCTTTCGGGCCAGCCTTATCTGCAAAAACTCTATGAGACCTATCGCGCCGACCTGACGCATGAGCCGTTCTTTGCCGCGGCGATCAAACTGCTCGACCTCGACGTCGAGTTCAGCTCGCGGCGTCTGGCGCAGATCCCTGCGACGGGTCCACTGGTCATTGTCGCCAATCACCCGTTCGGCGTGCTCGACGGCTTGCTGATTTCCTGGCTGGTCTCGCTGCGCCGGCAGGACTTCAAAGTGCTGACCAATGCGGTATTGGACGGCGCGCCCGAGGCACGGGAATGGCTGCTGCCGATCGATTTCGCCAATACGAAAGAAGCCCGGGCGACCAATATCGCAACACGGGCCGAAAGCCTCGACCGTCTGAACAATGGCGAGTGTATTATTGTGTTTCCAGCCGGCGGCGTTTCGACATCACCGACGCCCTTCAGCCGATCCGCTGTCGATGACACCTGGAAACCCTTCACCGCAAAACTGATCAGCCGCAGCGAGGCACATGTCACACCGATCTTTTTCGAGGGGCAGAATTCCCGTCTGTTTCAATGGGCCAGCCATATGTCGATCGAGCTGCGCCTCGCCTTGATCTTCCGGGAAGTGAAGCGCCGGGTCGGGACCGCAATTCCAGTTCATATCGGCGAGACACTGACCCCAGATGTCCTGGCGACCGCAGGCAAGCGACAGGAATTGATGAATTTCCTGCGCGACCAGACCTATCAGATGGCCCCGAGCCAGCAGCAAGCCTCGATCGCGCGGGCGCACAAACGGTTCCAGGATTCGAAACCCGGCATCTTTCACTAAATCTATGGGATATAGATGGTGTAGATCACCTCAGCCTCGACATCGAACGTGCCGTCGCTGAGATCGATATTTCCGGTATTCCAGCGATAGTCGAGATCAAAACGCACAGACTGATCCGCGATCGTACCGGCGGCCGCCGCCGTGCGACGATTGCCGCGGAAAATGTCGCGACCACCGGTCAAGGTTGAAAGGCGACGATAGCCGCCCCATTGCACGCCGGATTGATTGGTGTTGCCGGTATGGGGAAACTGGGCTGCAGCGCCAAAGGACAGACCATCATCATTGCCGGAATCCGTCATGCGCATGCGCAAACGGATGAGATTGAGATCCGCCGGATCGCCGATGGCTGTGGCAATGACATCTATATTGAACGCACTGTTCGAGGCGACATAGAAACTGCTCAGAATATCGCTCCGGATCGTCCGCACATCGGTATTGTTGCCGATCTGGAAAGGGTTGAGCACGTCTGCCGAAGACGTGAACCGGTCACCCTGTCGGGTGGTCTGATTGCCGCCGCCGGGACTATTCTGAATGCGGAGTGTCGCGCCGGTGCCATCCGCGAAGGACTCGTCCAGCGCGTCCAGGGTGCCCGTGACCACAGTGTGCACATCCGTGGCGATCAGGTCTGTACTGGTGCCACCGCTGCCAATCACAAAGTCGGATACAATCGGCGTTGTGCCAGCGGAATCCGCGGCCCAGACAATGGCGACTCCATCAATGTTGAAATGCGGGCGATCAATCGTGTCTGCCGCAACAGGGTGCGCCAGGCCCATGCCCAAACAGACTGCGCCGAGCCGCAGCGAAACGACGCGCAATTGTTGATTTTTCGCCCTCATCCAAAAGCGTTTACCAAAACTCTGTTCGGATACGGATAAGCCAATTGATCGAATTTTACCGAATTCGCAGCGCATTTGACCAGTCAGGGCCTTGCTTTTTTGGTCCAATCGCCGTCATTGGCGCGGGTCCTGATTTAGGAGTTTCAGACATGGCTGGTGTTGTGGTTGTCGGCGCCCAATGGGGCGATGAAGGCAAGGGCAAGATTGTGGATTGGCTATCGCATCGTGCAGATGTCGTGGCCCGGTTCCAGGGCGGGCATAATGCCGGGCATACGCTGGTGATTGATGGCACCACCTACAAGCTCAACCTGCTGCCCTCAGGCGTGGTCCGCGGGGGCAAATTATCGGTCATTGGCAATGGAGTCGTGGTCGATCCCTGGCAATTACTGTCGGAACTCGAAAATATGGAAACGGCTGGCATCACGCTGACGCCAGATGATTTGCTGCTGGCCGAGACGGCTTGTCTGATCCTGCCCTGGCATCGCGATCTCGATGCGGCGCGCGAAGGCGCGGCCAGCGACAAGGCCAAGATTGGCACCACCAAACGCGGTATCGGTCCCGCCTATGAAGACAAGGTTGGCCGCCGTGCCATCCGCGTCGCAGATCTCGCCGATGAAGCGGCGCTCGACCAGAAACTCGAACGTCTGATCGCCCACCATGCACCGCTGCGCACGGGCCTCGGGCTCGATGCCCCGGATGTGCAGGCGCTGAAAGCTGAGCTTTTGGAGATTGCGCCCAAGGTGCTGGCCTTTGCCGGTCCGGCCTGGAAAGTCCTTGGCGAGAGCCAGAAACTCGGACGGCGCATTCTGTTTGAAGGCGCGCAAGGCGTGATGCTGGATGTCGATCATGGCACCTACCCATTCGTCACTTCATCAAACGTGGTGTCTGGCCAGGCGGCGGCTGGCACCGGACTTGGCCCACGCGCGGTCAGCTATGTGCTCGGTCTCGCGAAAGCCTACACGACCCGGGTCGGCACAGGCCCGTTCCCGACCGAACTGTTTGATGAGGTCGGACAGGGCCTCGGCGAACGCGGTCACGAATTCGGCACGGTGACCGGCCGGGCGCGGCGCTGCGGCTGGTTTGATGCGGTCATGGTGCGTCAGGCCTGTGCGGTCTCGGGCGTAGATGGCCTGGCTCTGACGAAGCTCGATGTGCTCGACGGGATGGAAGAAATCAAGGTCTGTACCGGCTATCGCCTCGGCGATGAGCAGCTCGATTATCTGCCGGCGACAGCGGCCGCGCAGGAAGCGGTGGAGCCGATCTATGAAACCATGCCGGGCTGGAGCGGGTCGACCCGCGGCGCCCGGTCCTGGAATGACTTACCGGCGGAAGCAGTGAAATATGTCCGCCGTCTGGAAGAACTGGTTGGCAAGCCTTGCGCGCTGGTTTCCACCTCGCCCGAGCGCGAAGATGTCATCCTGATGCGCGATCCGTTCGAGCATCGTTGATAAGCTATTTTTTTAGAATGTCGGCATCTGCCCGGTCGCGGCCCAGGGCATGCCGACGGCCAGAATGACACTGATCACGAGACCGATCAGCGCGCGCCCGGCATCTGAACTCGCATCCATCAGCGCCGCCCCCCGCTCACGCAGGGCCGTCACGAAGGATATCGCCATTTCGCGACCGGCCAGCAAGCCGAGGAAGACCCAGGTCGTGCTCATCGGGACATCGTTCAATTCCTTGAAATAGAACAGGACGATGGCGTAGATCAGGTCGACAATTGTGGCCGCGCGGATATCGGTGGTGTGGGTCTTGGACAGAACGATTTTCTGGATTTCGCCGCCGCGCATCTTGAAGATATAGGCCATCATGGCAGCCATCAGAATGGCGCCGCCAATAATCACTTCCGGCTTGAACACCATCATTGTGACGACACCGTTTTCGTCGAAAACCGGCTCGCGCGGCATGAACACGAAGATATTGGCAAAGTCCTGCAGCAGCCAGGTCCACCACAGGAAGCCGGTCGTCCCCCATTGGAACATCGTCCACATCGGATGCAGCCGCTCGTCATCGTCTCGGGTCCGCCCGACCCAGACTTCCCAGATGCGGGAGATGAGCAGCCAGACCACGGCCCCCGCGGCAAAGGCGACGAGATAGCCGGTCAGCGACTTGATCAGCATTGAGCTCATCACGCCTTCAGTGGCGCCGCCGCCGGAAAGCGCAAAGACGGTCAAAACCAGGAAGGTTGTCGAGACCGGGATCCCGAACCGCGTCAGGAAGAGCAGGACGAGCGGCGGCAAGGCGTGCCACCATTGAATCCCGTCTTCCGGGAAGGGAATCTTGTTCAGCTTGCCATCGGCAATGTCGCCGCCGCCAAAGAATAGCTGGTAAAGCAGCGCCGCGACCATAATGCCCGCTGCAAACAGCCAGAGCAGCCACCAGGGGCGATGCGAATTCGACGCGAGAAAGGTGCCCAGCGTCTGGATCGAGTCATTGGCGATAACGGCATAAGCGGCGAAAAAGAAACCGATCAGGGCGAAAATTTCATAACCGGCAAGTGTCATGTCGGCTCCAGAGTTTGCCCGGCTAACGCCGCATGCAGGGACCGCTAGCGGATTACCGAAATTTGATCAATAAGCTGAGCGGTCATTTCGTCGGCAAAACGCAGTTGTCGCACCCCTATTGCGCCACCCAGCCCCCATCCATGCTGAGAATCGCCCCGTTTATGGCGTCGCCGCCGGGCGAGCACAGGAAGACAGAAAAGGCGCCAATCTGCTCTGTCGTAACGAATTCCTTGGTCGGCTGCGCCGCCAGAAGGACATCGCGTTTCACCGCTTCTTCGCTGATTCCACGGGCTTTTGCGGTATCGGCCACCTGCCCCTCAACCAGCGGGGTATAGACATAGCCAGGGCAGACCGCGTTACAGCGCACGCCGTGTTCAGCGCCTTCCAGCGCGACCACTTTGGTCAGTCCGGCAATGCCATGCTTGGCGGCAACATAGGCAGATTTGTAAGGCGATGCGACCAGCGCATGGGCTGAGGCCGTATTGATGATTCGCCCCCAGCCTTTCTCTTTCATGCCGGTAATCGCCATGCGCGTCGTGTGAAACGCCGCCGATAGATTGAGGGCGATGATCAGATCCCAGCGGGAGACCGGAAACTCTTCGATGGGGGAGACATGCTGCACGCCAGCATTATTGACCAGGATGTCCGCGCCGCCAAAATCGCGGGCAACATAGCCCATCATGCCTTCAATCGCGTCCGGATCGGTCAGATTCGCGCCGGAAAACCCGGCTTTGACGCCATAGGTGTCAGAAATTTCCTGTTTCAGCGCCTCGGCTTCCTCATCGGTTGCAAGGCCGCTCAACACCACATCAGCGCCTTGTTCCGCCAAGGCTTTTGCAATTCCCAATCCGATCCCGCTGGTCGATCCAGTCACCAGAGCGGTCTTTCCCTTGAGCATTTTGCGTCCTTTCATCTTGAGTGCAGCTCCGGGCTTGGTTAGAGCAAATGCAAGTCGGTTAACAGGCGAGATGAAAAAATATGACGGCCACGTTCGAATCCTTCCGCCAAGGCTTTCCAGATTTTCTATTAATGACAGGCACGGCAGGCATCCTGTTGCTGGTCGCCAGCACGATTTATATCCTGCTCACCCCGTGGAAAGAACTGGCTCTGGTCCGCGGTGGCAATGGGGCCGCTGGCCTGGCGCTGGCGGGCGCGATTGCCGGCCTGGCCATCCCGATCGCGTCCTGTCTGGCCTCCAGCCTGACCCTGGTCGACCTGTTGCTCTGGGGTTCGGTTTCGCTGCTGCTGCAATTGCTGACCTATCGCATTATCGACATGATCCTGCGCGACATTCCGGCAAGAATTCAAAATGATGAGGCCGGCGCCGCGATTGTGTTGATCGC
>JBCCCT010000097.1:0-12637 GCA_039033355.1 Pseudomonadota bacterium
AAAGCGCCTGCTCGTATCGGATATGGACTCGACCATTATCCAGCAGGAATGCCTCGACGAACTCGCCGCTTATGCTGGACTGAAAGATGAGATTGCCGCCATTACCGCTCGCGCGATGGCCGGCGAACTCGATTTTGAAGGTGCTCTGACAGAGCGTGTGAGTAAGCTGAAAGGCCTCGGTCTGGACGCGTTGCAGCAATGCTATGATGAGCGGATCACATTCATGCCGGGTGGGCGCACGCTGACTGCAACGATGACGCAGAATGGCGCTTATTGTCTGCTGGTCTCCGGCGGCTTCACGTTCTTCACCGCGCGGGTGGCGGAAGCGATCGGGTTCCAGGGTGATCGCGGCAACACCCTCATCGATGATGGGGCGGCTTTGACGGGAGAAGTGGGCCGTCCAATCCTCGGGCGCGAGGCAAAGCTTGATGCACTTGATGACGCTGCCTTCGCGAACGGGCTTAATCGACTGGATGCGATCGCAATGGGCGACGGGGCCAATGATCTGGCCATGATCGAAGCGGCAGGACTAGGCCTGGCGGTGCATGCCAAACCCATCGTGGCGGAGGCCGCAGACGCGGCGATTGAGCTCACCGATTTGACCGCAGCGCTCTATTTTCAGGGCTATACGGACAGCGAAATCGTCTGGCGCGAATAGTCTAACCGCGCACTTCGATATCGATCGCCTGGAACAGCGTACCACTGCGCCGATAGATCCGGAGCAAGAGCGGCTGCCCCTCCCGATCACTCGCTGCGTCCATGGCCAGCAGCGCATCCTCAGGCGTTTCGACGGTCTCAAATGCCATTTCCATGACCACGTCGCCTTTGCGCAATTTGCCAAAGCTCGGTCCACGCGGCGACACGGACCGCACCAGAACACCATTGATGTCGCCCGGAATGCCATACCGGCGGCGGTCAGTTTCATTCAGCTCAACGAAGTCGACACCGAGTGGATTATCCGTCAGCGTGCTGTCTGTCTCGATCGCTTCTTCTTCGTCATCCTCATCATTCGAACTCAGCTCGCCAAGCTCGAACGTGACGGTGCGCCGGCGGCCATCCCGGACCAGTTCGACATCGACCGACTTGCCAATCTCTGTATCCGCAACGATGCGGCTCAGCGCCCGCTCGTCGACGACGGGTCGACCGTCAAAGCTCAGAATCAGATCGCCAATCTCGAAATCGGCTTTCGAGGCCGGACCATCTGCGGTGATACGCGTCAGGATAACGCCAGTGCCGGCTTCCAATCCGTAGGCCTGGGCCAGCTCACGATCGGCATTCTGGATATTAACCCCGAACCATCCGCGCCGAGCCTCGCCAAACTCAATCAATTGCTCGCTGATCTGGCTGGCAAGATTAGCTGGAATGGAAAAACCAAGACCAACGGATCCGCCTGTCGGTGTAATGATCGCCGTGTTCACACCGAGAACTTCGCCATTCAGATTGAATAGAGGTCCGCCGGAATTCCCCGAATTGATCGCTGCATCGGTCTGGATGTAATTGTCATAATTGCCGGAGTTGATATCGCGATTTCGCGCCGAGACGATTCCGACCGATACCGATCCGCCAAAGCCGAACGGGTTACCGATGGCCATGACCCAATCGCCAACTTGCGCATCTTCGCTATCGGCCCATTCAACGAAGGGGAATGGCTCGTCGCGCTCGACCTTCAGCACCGCAATGTCCGTCGCTTCATCGGTGCCGATCAGTTCAGCGCGCAAGGTTCGTCCATCTGAAAAGATCGCATTGATCTCATCCGCACCAGTGATCACATGATCATTGGTCACGATCAGCCCATCGGCCGATATAACAAAGCCGGACCCGAGCGCGCCTTCCTGGCTGAATCCTTCCGGATCACGCCCGAAAAACGGATTGAATTCGCTCAGTGGCTCACCATCCTCGAACATGGGCAGATCATTGGCGATGACTTTCGAGGTCGTGATATTCACGACCGCCGGCATCAGGCGTTTCGAGAGCGCGGAGAAGCTATCCGGTCGGACTTGCTGGTCAACCGCATCGGATCCGTCTGATAGCGACTGGGCTGAAACAGCCCCGGCGGCGAGCGTAACGAGCGCGAATGCTGACAAACAAGACCGTATCAAAGGGTTCTCCTACAGATGTAACATACACCTTACGCCTAACTAGGGCGTTATCAGGGCAAGGGGCAAGTCATTGTCACCCACCGAATCTCACCATGACGTAAAGCAAAAGTCCACCGATCGCCATGGACCACATGCCGGATTGACGAATGGTCGCTTCCGGCATCTCGGACAGCCAGGCGCCAAACCGCTTCATCGCTGACGGTGCCCCGGTATAGATGGCGCCTTCTATCAGGAACCAGATCCCGATACCGGCCAGTATGATCGTCAGCACTTTTGCCATCCTCCCGAATCAAAAACCCCCGCCGCAGCCTAGGCTGGACGGGGGTAATTGGATATAGGCCGGGTGCTTATCGCCGCGCCGCCCCATTGGCGCGCGCCTGATCGATGAACTCATCGCACAGACCAAGGTTATCTGGCGCAACGACGATCCGCGTCCCTGCAGTAAAGGCCTTCTCACACGCGATCAGAGCCCGCTGAAAGCGGAAGAATTCCGCGTCCTGTTCGTAAGCGTCAGCATAGATCCGGTTCCGCTCGGCATCGCCTTCACCACGGATCTGCTCGGATTGGCGACGGGCGGTCGCTTCCTTCTCGATCCGCAGACGATCAGCCTGGGCGCGGATCTCGGCCGCGTCTCGATCGCCTTGCGTCCGCTTGTCGGTTGCTTCCTGATTTCGCGTTTCGATCATCTGACGGAACACCCCTTGGGTAATCTCCGCGGGCAGCTCAACGCGCTTCAGGCGGACATCGATGATTTCGATACCGCGATTTTGAATCGCATCACGCAGGTCATCGCGAATATTATTCATCAGGATGGTCCGTGCACCGCTATCGGTTTCAAGTTCGGTCGGGGTCTCGCCGTCACCGTCTTGCTCGCCATTCGTCTCAGCTGGCGTTTCAACGCCGATGGCCAATTCGCAAATGTCGACGTCCCGATCACTTGTATCGATGGATTCGATCGGGCGGAGCGGCTTCAAGCCAGAGATGATTTCCTCCGGACACTTCTGCGACAGACGGTTATAGATCGCCGTCCGGGCAAAGTTCTGAAGCTGGCTCGCGCCTTCCTGTTGGGTCACGAACTGACGATAGAATTCCAGCGGATCATCAATCCGCCAGCGGATAAAGGCATCCACGCTCAACCGTTCCTGATTGACCGCAAAGACTTCAAACTCTGGCAGATCCAGGCCGAGATTACGTTTGTCGAAAAAGACGACGCTTTGATAAAGCGGGATTTTGAACTTCAGTCCGGCATCATCATTGTCGCCATTATTATAGACGGCTTCCGCCGCACCCACTTGCAGGACCAGGGCCTGCTGTCGCTGGTCGACGATGAAGAACGAGTTGAACAGAGCGATCAGAGCAACGACCGCGCCGACAATTCCAAGAATACCAAATGGTCTCATCTTACTGCCCCTGTCCTGAACGGTTTACACGATCAATCGGCAGATAAGGCACCGCCCCTGAATCATTGTCGAGAATGAGCTTTTCAGCACGCGCCAGAATACGCTCCATGGTCTCAAGATACATACGCTCGCGCGTCACTTGAGGCGCTAGGCGATACTCTGCCAGGATTTGTGTGAAACGACTGGCTTCACCGGTTGCGAGATCGATTACCTGGGCCTTGTAAGCTTCGGCTTCCTCAATGATTTTCAGCGCCTCACCATCTGCGACGTTGATGATCTCATTATAATCCCGTGTCGCCTCCTGACGCGTGGCTTCAGCGATCAAGTCGGCTTCTACAACATCGTTAAAGGCTTGGCGAACTTCACCCACGGGGGCTTCCGCCTCTTGGATTTCAACGTTCTGGATGCTGACGCCGGACTCATATCCATCCATCATTTCCTGAAGCCGTTGACGAACCTCAACCTGAATCTCGTTTCTGCGCAGCGTGATGACTTCGTCCAGCGTCCGCCGTCCGACGACTTCGCGCATGACACTTTCAGCCGCATCCGCGACCAGTTTTGCGCCGCCTTCAATATTTAGGATAAACATTTCCGGCTCACGCACAGCGGCGCTTTCACCAACATCCAGTCGTGACAGGTTCCAGAACACCCGGAACTGCAAGTCGACAATGCTCTCATCGCCGGTCAGCATCAGGCTGTCCGAATTGCCGGCGCCAATCGCGGTTTCGCGCTGGCCTTCGGAACGAATGATTTCATGTGTCTCAATCGGAGATGGAAGGTGGACATGCAGGCCGGGACGGAAATTCTTCTGATATTCACCGAACCGGAACACGGCAGCGCGCTCCCCTTCGTCGACGATCACGACGCCGGTCGCCAGCCAGGCGACTGCGGCCACCACGCCGAGCACGATGAATCCGCCAGGCCCAAGACTTGGACCGCGGGCTCGGCCACCGCCGCCGCCACGTCCTCGCCGGGAAAAGCGTTCCTGCATCTTGCGCATTTGCTCTTCGATATCGTTTCCGCCGCCTTGGCCACCGCCGCCACCGCCACTGGGTCGTCCCCAGGGTGAGCCGCCATTGCCATTGCCTCCAGAACCGCCACTGCCCCACGGGCCGCCATTGGCCTTGGGAGGCTCGTCGCCATTTCCACTATTATCGTTCCAGGGCATCGCCCCTCCTTTTGGTCACACCAGATGACTGGCTTTTTGTATCTATGGTGCCTATTTGCGTTCGAAAGCCCTCTTCATCAAGGACATAGCCCATGTTTTGGGACAAGAAAGACCGTAAATCTGTGACAGATGCGACAATTCGGACTGCCCTTGGGGCACCTGATTGGCTCTCCGGGGTCCGAATCAGTGACGAAGGACGCGTCACACTGGTGATTGAGGCCGACCCGGCGAATCTCGAAAAGTCGGAAGCCCTGCGCGTCGAAGCGGAAGCGAAGGCCATGCAGATCGAGGGCGTCACGGAGGTTGTGTCCGTCCTCACAGCGCAAGCCGATAGCACCGCGCCTCAGAGCACAAAGCCGACGCCAGGGCTCGCGACGCATGCTAGCCCCAAAAGACCCCGTCAGGGCGCTCGCCTGTCCAGCGCCGCACTCTCCCAAGGCCAGCCACAGCAAGCGGCTCAGATCGCCCCGATCGATGGAATATCTCGCATTCTGGTCGTCGCCAGCGCCAAAGGCGGCGTTGGCAAGTCGACGGTTTCTGTCAATCTGGCCGCAAGCTTTGCGAAACAGGGCCTGCGCGTCGGCCTGCTCGATGCCGATGTCTACGGTCCATCCATCCCGACCATGCTGGGGGTTCGCGATCAGAGCCCGGCGACAAGTCCGGACAAGAAGCTCATTCCTGTGCGCGCCCATGGGATCGAGACGCTATCCATCGGCTATTTGACAGACACCAATGCGCCGATGATCTGGCGCGGCCCGATCGTACAGTCTGCGATCACGCAGATGCTCAATGATGCCGCCTGGGGCACGCTGGACAATCCGCTCGATCTTTTGATCATAGATACACCCCCAGGGACTGGCGAGGCGCAACTGACCCTGGCGCAGCGTGTGCCCGTCACCGCAGCCGTAATTGTCACCACACCACAGGAAGTCGCCCTGGCCGATGTCCGGCGCGGCGCCGCAATGTTTGAAAAGACGCATGTCCCAGTGCTGGGCATTATCGAGACGATGAGCTGGTTCGAAGATCCGAGCGGCACCCGGCACCATTTGATGGGCGAAGGCGGCGGCGCGCGCATGGCGCAATCGCTTGGCCTGCCTTTGCTGGCGCAGATCCCAATGATCCAGACGATCCGCGAAGGCGGTGATGCAGGTACCCCAGCCGCTCTGGCTGATTCCACGGTCGGTGACCTGTTCACCAATGCTGCCCGCGAAGTGGCGCTTGGCCTGGACGCCCTTCAAACCAAGCCAGCCCCCGAGATCATCTTCGAAGAATAATCAGCTTTCGATCAAATTTCACTGATCCCTTGAACCGTGATTTCGCACTTTTCCTGTAAGGCGAATGAGAGGGACATTAGTCATGCTGAGTACGTCATCACGCCTGCATACATTTGTGTACGCCGCTTTGCTGTCGGTCGTACTGATCTGCGCGACGGTGCACTTCACACATTTCGTTGCGCCGTATCTGGATGCGCATGGCATCAATACCGTGACAATCACGGCCGCCATCGCCTCTTGCGCGCTGGCCCCACCTGCCTCGATCATCATGGCAATCTATTCCAACAAGCTGATCCAGGTGCAGGAAAAACTGCTGGCGCTGGCCACAACAGACCCCCTCACCGGCCTGCTGAATCGTCGCGCTTTTGCACATCGATATGAACGCGAAGCCGCCCGATACAACCGTACCAACCGTCCCGTTTCACTCCTCTTGATCGATTTGGACTATTTCAAACTGATCAATGACAAATACGGACATTCGGCGGGCGATGCGGCGCTCCATATTCTTGCAGAACACCTGAAACAGACCTCCCGCTTCGGCACGGACGATATCGCCCGCTGGGGCGGCGAGGAGTTTGCCGTCATGCTCTCGGATTCCGGCCATCAGTCAGCCCTGCGTGCCGCCGAGCGTTTGCGTCGTCAGATTGAGACCCTGATTGTGAGCTTCAATGATGAGAGTATTCATCTCGAGGCCAGCATTGGCGTCATTGTCTGTCGCAAAGGCGAACCGCTCGAAATGGCAATGCAGCGGGCCGATTTGTGTCTGCGTCAGGCGAAATCGCAAGGGCGTAATCGGGTCATGGCCTTCCCGGAAGACTTGCCAACTGAGTCTGACAACGCGTCTGTCGCCTAGACACCCCGAACCTTCTTGATCCCGAACAAATGAAAAGCGCATTTTTGCGTCGATTTCTTTGTCTTCTCTTGCTCGCTTTAATCTTCATTCAACACACAGTTGTTAATTGGTGATTCTCAACCAGAATGCGAGCCGAGTTCAAATGAAGACTGATGCGAACGATTCAGCGTTACGCCCTGCCAAGCCTAAAACAGCGATCCAACGCGCCTGGGACAATGGACGCACGGCGTTCAAATTGATGGCAAAGCACCGCAGCTCAGCCGATCCGAAGTCCTATGCCGTCTGGTACGAGTATGTCACCCGGAAGAACCCTGAGCTTGTCGCCGTACTCGAACGGCTGATTGCACAGGGGCATGGCGTCAGCGCCGCCGATCTGCGTCAGCTTTATGAATCCCACATCGCTGAAAACAGCGACGCCGAGCAAAAGCTGGAAGGCATTAGTCAGGCCATTCAAAGTGAGGTCGCCGGCGCCAAATCTCTGGTCACGGATGCGATTTCCAGCACGAGCGATTATGTGTCGACAATGGACAAGGCGAAGACCTTGATCCCGAACGCCGCATCGCCGGACAAGATTGTCGAGGCGCTCGATGAGTTCATTCAGGATACGCGCGCCAATCAGGAAGCGGCCGAAAACATTCAGGTCGCCCTCGAGAGCACGCACCAGGAGATCACGCAATTGAGCACGCGAGTCGGCGAGTTGCGCGAAACGCTGAGCCGCGACGCCCTCACATCCCTGGTCAATCAGCACAAGTTTGAAGCGCTGCTCGCCGAAAGCTCTGCAGAGGCTTTCGCCAACGGTTATTCGCTGACCGTGATGGTGGTTTGCGTCAAGAATCTGCAGGATTTGAGTCTGACGGCCGGGACCGACATTTCTGAATTCATCCTGAAATCGCTATCCGGGTTTCTGTCAAAAGCGGTCGCGAATGATGGCGTTTGCGCACGGCTGGCCGGTCCGGAACTCGCCGTCATGTTGCCACAAGCGGCCTATTCCGACGCCAGCAAGATTGCCAAGGCTGTAATCGATGAACTGGACCAGTTCAAAATCGTCAAAAAGCCAAGTGATGAGCTGGTCGGCTATATTCGATGCGCCTTTGGCGGCGCGTCGCTCCGTCAGGGTTTGGGGCCCAAGGATCTTATCCGCATCGCCGAAGACCAGGCGAGCCAGGCCAAGATCAAGCAAAAGAGCACGGTCAAGTTCGACCTGACCAATCACCAGGTCGCTTAAGCCAGACATAAGAAAACGGCCCCGATAAGCGGGGCCGTTTCTATGTTTGGTTCAGCGTAACGAAATCAGCTGGCCTGCTTCTTGGCGTCATCATCAAGCCCATATTCACGGACCTTGCGATAAAGCGTCGAGCGACCAATACCGAGGCGACGACTAACTTCGCTCATGTGACCGGCATAATGTTCGATGGCAAAGGCGATCAGATCACGCTCGACATCTGACAGGCTGCGAACTTCCCCTTCTTCCAGGACCGCGACCGGCCCGGCGCCAGGGATCGCGCCTGTATCATTTGCAGCCACCCGGCTGACCGGTACTTCCGGCAGCGCCGCAATCTCAGGCATGACGCCGCTAATCTGCGGGAAATCATGTGGCTGCAGCATGTCACCTTCGCACAGAATGACCGCACGAAAGACGGCATTCTCGAGCTGGCGAACATTGCCCGGCCATTCAAAGGCACAGAGCATTTTCAGGGTTTCTTCCGAGGCGCCAACAATGCGTGTGCCTTCAGACGCGTTGAACCGGGCGATGAAATGATCGACCAGCGCCGGGACGTCTTCGACGCGCTCGCGCAAGCTTGGCATTTCGATCGGGAAAACATTCAGGCGATAGAACAGGTCTTCGCGGAACGCGCCCTCTTTGACCCGCTGGGCCAGATCGCGATTGGTCGCCGAGATGATGCGCACATCAACCTTCACCGGTCGGCGCGCGCCGACTGGATCGACTTCACCTTCCTGCAACGCCCGCAGCAATTTCACTTGCATGTCGAGCGGCAATTCTCCCACTTCGTCGAGGAAGAGTGTACCGCCATCGGCCTCGACAAACTTACCCGGCGAGCGTGCGACAGCGCCGGTAAAGGCCCCCTTCTCGTGTCCGAACAGAATGCTCTCGACCAGGTTTTCCGGGATCGCACCGCAGTTTACGGAGATGAATGGCTTGCCCGAGCGATCAGACGCGCCCTGGATACAACGCGCAATGACTTCCTTACCAACACCACTTTCTCCAAGGATCAGAACCGGGATATCAGACGCCGCAGCGCGTTGACCCAGACGGATCACTTGCTGCATGATGGGCGCGCTGGCGATCATGTCGTCAAAGCCCATCCCGCCTTCAGCCTTGCGGGTCAGACGTTTCACTTCGCCAGTCAGAGAAGACAGTTTCAAGGCGTTCCGGATCGATACGACGACACGTTCCGGATTGGCCGGCTTCACGACGAAATCAACAGCGCCGGTCCGCATAGCGGCGACGATTGTATCAATACCGCTGGTTGCGGTCAGCATGATGACTGGCAAATCAGGACGGCGCTCGGTCAGCATTTCCAGCGTTTCCATGCCGGACAGGCCAGGCATGGTCAGGTCCAGCAGGACAACATCGGCACCGGCATTGGCATCCGTCGCGATCGCCACACCGGTTTCCCCATCCGGCGCGGTGCGGCAGGCAAAACCGGCCTTCTCAACCGCCGCCGTCAACAGGCGTCGTTGTGTTGGATCGTCGTCAATTACCAGAACGGTCTTCGCCATATTCTGTCCCTCACTGATCTCCCATGCAGACACGCATGGTTCATTTCGCTACGCCCCGTTATGGCACATAGAGATGAGGTTACGGTTCAGACGAACGTTTGAATTTTATCGAATTTTTCTAAGTTTCGGGCGCGCCCTTGAAGACATATTCGCGCCAGCCAGACCGGTCAAACGGGCGCCAATCGTCTTCTGGCTGGGCCAGCCGATCGGCAACCGCGACCATGACGAGCGGGTTGACGCCGAGTCCAACATGACTTGCTGGGACAACAATGTTCTCGGTCTGCGCACCGCGCTCAGGTGCCTGCACAGATCCACGCCAGGCCACAACGCCATCCGTCTTCGTCAGGATGGATGTGGTCGGGACAGGAGGGGCAGATGCGAGATTGCGATAGCGCCCTTCGAGCTCCGGCTGCGTTTGCTTGCCATTGATCGCCTCAAACAGGCGACTCGGCGCTGAATGCCGACGATCATTGCTGATCGGGCTGCCGAGAGAAATCACGAATCGGATCGCGTCAGGATGCATCTTGGCGAGCTCGCGGGCAAAGACACCGCCCAGACTCCAGCCGACAATTGAGAGTTTCTCGCCATGCTCGGCATAGATTCGCTCGACCAGGTCCGACATTTCGAGTTCGCGAGTCTCGTTGAACTTGACGTTTCGACCGAGGCCCCAGCCATAGGATTTATAGCCTAAGTCATTGAAAAGGCGTCGCATTGGCCGTGTCGAACGGTCACTCGCCATGAATCCAGGCAGAACCAGAACCGGATGTCCGTCACCTTGCGGTAGATTTTGCATCGATTTCCGGAACAGGCCAAAGGCCCCGAACTCAAAAATCGCCCGTCCTTCGGTTAATGTCCAGAATGGATGTGGCGGTCTCGCCAGCGTCGCTGTAGCCAATATAGCCTCCCGTCAGCCGTGTTTGCACGGTCAATTCCGCAACCATGGAATGTATTTATATAGGATACAAGGCTAGAAATTGATGCCTAAACAGTTAACCGGCTTTGGCTTTGGCTTTTGAGGCCCGAGGTTTCTTGGCGACAGACGCACCTGATTTACGCTTGGTCGAAGTCCGCGACTTGCTTGAACTTGCTGGTATTTTTGCGACAGGTGGCGGCGCAGACAGGTCCAGACCCGCGGCTTCCACCATCTCATCAAAACTTTCCCGCAGACACTGACTGTAGAATTCCGGATCCGGCATGACATCGCGATCGGCTGTGAACGTGATGGTCGCTTCTTTGACATAGCTCTGCACCACGTGGCCAAGCGCCATACCATCGAGCAAGCATAGCAGGCCCTGCATGGAAACGAGCTTCGCCCCGGCCTGATAGATCGGCACTGGCGGACCAGGCACATTGGTCACAACCGTGTTGATCACCGGTCGAACCATGTAATTGGCGACGCCCAGGCGAGAGTAAAGCTGTGCGCCGAGCGCCATGAACAAGGCCGGCGAGACCTTGCTCGCTTCCGTCATCTGGCGCGCGCCAAGCGCACTCGTCATCTCTTTCGACCGGCTGGTCTGATCATAGACATAGGCCATGCGCTCGGAAGCATCCTTGATATGGGTTCCCAGCGGCGCGATCATCGCCGACACCTGATTACCCATCGTGTTCTTTTCACCTTCGCTCCGAACCGAAATCGGCGCCATCGCCGTCATGGTCGTCTTCGGCAAATCCTTGTGATGCTTGAGATATTTGTGCAACCCACCGCCAATAATGGTGAGCATGACATCGTTGACCTTGGCCCCTTCCGCGAGCGAACGAAGGGCCTTGATGTGGGCAAGTTCGAAGACTTGTCCATCGACCACACGATGAGGTGAAATCTTTGTATTAAAACGTGTTTTTGGCGCTTCCATAGCCGCCTTCAGGCCAAACTCGCCTTTGATCATGCCCCGGGCCGCGCGGTAAAGGCCAGGCACAGCCTGGGCCGAAACACCCATCTGACGGATCGGATTGAGCCACGCCCGGGCATAGCCTTTGGCAAACATGCCCACACGGTTGGGAAATTTTTCGGGCTTCCAGTCATCTGGCTCATTTGGGGGCGCCACGCTTGGCGTCGTCGTGTGCAATGCCTGCATCAGATCAATGCCGGACATGCCGTCAATCGCGGCGTGATGCACCTTGGACACGATGGCATAAGAGCCCTCGGGAACTCCTGGAACATTGTCGAGACCTTCGACCACCGTCATTTCCCAAGGCGGACGAGACAGGTCGAGCGGACGCGCAAACAGGCGCGCCGCCTGAATGTTCAGCTGGCGCCAATCACCCGGCTTTGGCAGCGCAACGTGACGGACATGATATTCGAGATCAAAGTCGGCATCCTCGACCCAGTACGGATAGTCGACATTGAATGGCACTTTGACGAGTTTCTGACGCATGGTCTTGGAGAACCGCATGCGTTCCTCATAGAAGCGCAGAATGTCCTTGAACCGGACAAACCCACCCGGGGCCGTCGACGGGTCATAGATCAGGATCGATCCAATATGCATCGGCGAACTTGGCGTTTCCATCGCCACGAACGATGCGTCCATTCCTTGCAACTGTTCCATCATTCCTCCCATGCCAGACTTATGCCAGGGCTTATCTTGCCCCGTAACGTATACTGGTTGGGAAAACTATGACGGTTTGTTTTCAATTTGACCAGTCTTACTCGCGCGTCCGGGGAAAATTTGATTCGAAAATTTTCGGTTCACACAGCGTCGCCTCAAATGTTCCGATTGTCTGGATTGTATAGGCCGGCCGGAAAACTCGTTTCGATTGCATCAGAACTGTGTTAACCGCGATTTCTTCGGGGGAACATTCATGTCTGACAGGTCATCCAAGGGACGTATCATTCTGTTTATTTGCGCGATCGTGTTTTTTGATGCGGTCGGGTTCGGACTATTGATGCCCATCATGCCCGACCTGCTCAAGGATGTCGCCAATCTTGACTTGAGCGAAGGGGCGACCATTGCCGGCTTGCTGCTGACCACGTTTGCGATCATGCAATTCGTCTTCGCGCCGATCCTCGGGGGCTTGAGCGATCGGTTCGGGCGTCGGCCCATCCTTTTGATCGCCCTGCTCGGCTTTGCGATAGACAGTTTCATCATGGCCTGGGCCCCGACCCT
>JBCCCT010000098.1:0-12523 GCA_039033355.1 Pseudomonadota bacterium
CGCATCGGTTCAGTGCGAAAACATTCCCTAGGCTGACAAAGCTCGCTATGGCTGGGCAAACATGACTGATTTGCCCGCCCTCCCTGGAAACACCACGCCTGATACAATCTACGCCCAGCCCGCCGAATGGGTGGCCTCGGGTGCGGGCGCGCAAGGCAATCTGTTCCTGACCGGCCGGGCCGGCACCGGCAAGACGACCCTGCTCCGTAAATTCATGGCGCATGCCGGCGAGACGGCCATCGTCCTCGCCCCGACCGGCGTAGCGGCGATGAATGCCGGGGGGCAGACGCTGCATTCCTTCTTCAAGTTTCCGCCTCGCCTGATCGAGCCGCAAGACGTCAAACGCTTGCGCACGGCGCGGCTGATGAAAGCGGCTGAAACAATTATCATTGACGAAATCTCGATGGTTCGGGCCGACATGCTGGATGCGATTGATCGCAGTCTGAAGCTCAATCGCGGCTCGAAGCGTCCGTTTGGTGGCGTCCGGATGATCCTGTCAGGTGACTTGCACCAATTGCCGCCGGTGGTGCGGGGCGACGAGGATCCGATCCTGAGAGAACGCTATGGCGGGCATTATTTCTTCAACGCCCCGGCCTTCAAGGAGGCTGAGTTCGCATTGCTGGCGCTGAAACATGTGTTTCGTCAGGAAGATCCGCGCTTCCTCGCCTTGCTGGGCGCGATGCGGCAAGGGCGTCTGACGCCAGCCGATGATAGCGTGCTGCGCGGCCTGGTTTCCGATCGGGATGCGGTCGAGGCCAGTGAGACGCACATTGTCCTGACTCCGAACAATGCCAATGCCTATCGGATCAACCAGGCGCGCCTGGAGGATTTACCGGGCCCGGAAAAAGTCTTCGAAGCCAAGGTCCAGGGCACATTCGAGGAAAAATCCTATCCCACCGAAGCCGATCTGGAACTGAAGGAAGGCGCCCGGGTCATGCTGATCAAGAATGATTCCGAAGGGCGCTGGGTTAATGGATCGCTGGCCACGGTGGCGGGCTGGTCCGGACGCAATGTCATTGTCGCGCTGGATGGGCATCAATATGAAATCGAACCGGCGGCCTGGGAAAAGTACAAATACTCACTCGACCCGGAGACCAAGAAAGTCTCACGCGAAGTGGTCGGAACTTTCAAACAGCTGCCGATCCGGTTGGCCTATGCGGTGACCATTCACAAGGCCCAGGGGCTGACCCTGGACAAGGTCTATATCGATCTCGATCGCGGCATGTTTGCGCATGGCCAGGCCTATGTCGCTTTTTCGCGGGCGCGCGATCTGGAGGGTCTGGAAATCTCCCGCGCCTTGCGACCGCGGGACATGGTGATGGATCGCAATGCGTTCGCATTTGGCAAGCTGGATCCGATTGAAGACAATGATGCCTATCTGCTCGCCAGGTTCGCGAAACAGGATGATGCGCTGCTCTAGCCCGCCGCGCGGCGTTCTCCGATCAGCAGCGCTTTCAGATCCCCGTTCACGCGGAAACTCATGATCAGAAGATAGACAGTCAGGAACATCATGCCGCCAAACAGGGCCAGCGGCGTCAGCACCCAGCCGACCAGGCTATATTCATGGCGCCAGCCGACCCAGAGCGCTGACAGGATCAGGAACCCCATAAAGTCGAGATTGAACTGACCCGGCCACGCCATGGTCGCCATATCACTCAAAAAGATCGGCACC
The DNA here is from genome assembly GCA_039033355.1 of Pseudomonadota bacterium. GTDB lineage: Bacteria > Pseudomonadota > Alphaproteobacteria > Caulobacterales > Hyphomonadaceae > Henriciella. The sequence continues at coordinate 1,673 of JBCCCT010000098.1, forward strand.
AGATTGGCACCATGATTGGCCATCACGATCCCGGTATAGACCGTCAGGACAATCAGAAAGATCAACGCATAGAGCCGTAGCAAAGTCATGAATGAGCCTCCTCAATTTGAGGAGACTCTATTGTAGCACTCGCTACACATCAAGCGATTTCTGGCTTTTTTCCGACAATGAACAGGACAGGGCCATTGCCTGGCTGCCAGAAATGGACGGTCTTGAATCCGATCGACTCGATGTCGCCCTGCAGGCGTTTCACGTTGAACCGGAACACGCGTGGCCATTGCCCCAGAGCATGCATGAGCGGGAACAGGGGCTCCATCAGGCGGAACATCCATTTCTCGCGCAAACACATGGTGCTGGACACAAAATATCCGCCGGGTTTGAGCGCCTCATAGACTTGCGCCATGGCCTGCATGCGATCGTCCAGCAGATGCAAGATGTTCAGGCCAAGCGCGACATCATATGTCGCTGGCGTCGCTTTGAACGTATCCATATCCGCGACCGAAAAATCGATATTCTCGATGCCCTCAGGCGCCAGTTTGGCGCGCGCGATTTCGATCATCCGCTCCGACACATCGATCGCGTCAATGTGTTTCACATAAGGCGCATGCAGGATTGCGGTCGATCCCGTACCGCAGCCAAATTCGAGCACGTTCGAGTCCGGCGTGAAATATTCTCGCGTCAGGTCGAGCTTGATTTCATAGGCTTTCTGATTGGCGATGGGCTGACGCGAATACTTGTCGGCCATCTTGTTCCAGACTCTTGCTTTGTCCGCCATGGGGGTCTCCAAATCTTCAGACCTGATTTAACTATGCGTGGATCAGATATAAATTGCAGAAATATCGAAGAGACCTATACAGAAATCCATGAACTGGCAGGCCATCTCCTTCGACTGGAATCAAGTTCGCGCCTTCCTCGCCACCGCGGAAGAGGGCTCGCTATCAGCCGCCGCGCGGGCCCTCGGTCAGACCCAACCCACCTTGAGTCGTCAGGTCGCCGCGCTCGAAGAAGATCTCGGCGTCACCCTGTTCGAACGCGCTGGCCGCGCCATGGCGCTGACTACGGCGGGCATGGAATTGCTCGAACATGTGAAAGTCATGGCCGAAGCGGCAAACCGGATTTCTTTGTCTGCTTCCGGCCAGTCTCAAGTGATTGAGGGCCGGGTCGTGATCACGGCGACGGAGAATGTGGCGTCCCAGCAATTGCCGGCGATCGTCCAGAAAATTCACGCCATCGCCCCGAACATTCAGATCGACATTTTGCCGTCAAACGAGGTGCAGGATCTGACGCGCCGGGAGGCCGATATCTCGATCCGTCATGCGCGCCCCGAACAACCGGACCTGATCGCAAAACTGCTCTACGAGACGACGGCGCACCTTTATGCGGCGCAAGACTATCTCGATCAGATCGGCCCGATCGAGACTCTGCAAGACCTCAAACGCGCGCGCTTTATCGGTCTGGACCGAAACGCCGAAATGATCGCGTACATGGCGGACTATGGTCTGCATTTGTCCGCGGATCAGTTTCGCTTCAATTCACCCAGCGGTCGGGTTCTGTATGAACTGGTTCGCCTCGGCCTCGGGGTCAGCATTCTGACCCGAGACATTGAATCGCATGCCGACACAATTGTCCCGATCCTGCCCGAGACGTTCGCCATTCCGATCCCGGTCTGGCTGGTCACGCACCGCGAATTGCATACCAGCAAACGCATTCGCGTCGTGTATGATATGCTGGCCGAAGAATTGCCGAGATTTGCGCCCGCATGACCAATCTTCAGCCTTTCCTGAAAGCGCGCGACGCCGTCGGCACGCATCACGTCATGGCGCTTGAATCGCAAGATGCAGCACGCCAAGGGGCTGTCAGCCTCTATGATCTCCCCGTCGCCAATGCGCAGCGCCCGCGCCTGATCATGTTTGCAAGCGCAGGTCGCGAAGTGTCTGATTTCAACGAACTCGCCACACGCCTCCATGCGGACGACTATCCCGTGACCATGATTGAGGCGCCAGGCATTGGCGACTCCGTCGCTTCGAAAGAGACACCCAATCTGTTCGACCTCGCCGCCGATGCGCATGACATCTATGGCGGCGATGAGCAGGTTGTGTTTCTGGGCCATGCTTTCGGCAATCGGGTGGCCCGGGCCAGCGCGACCTTGTTCGAGGCCCAGACCGCAGGCGTAATCCTGATCGCATCCGGCGGTCAGAAACCAATCGCCGCGAAAGCACAGGCAGCGCTGAACCAGTCCTTCGATCCCAGCCTGTCGCTCGCGGACCGGACCGAGGCCGTCCGCTATGCCTTCTTTGCCAATGGCAATGAGATTCCGGACTATTGGCTGCGCGGCTGGCATGCCGGGACGGGTCGCTTGCAGGGCCATGCCACGCGAATCACGCCGCCGGAAGCCTGGACCGCAGGCGGCTCTGCGCCGATGCTCGTCATTGCAGGACTGCAGGATACGATCGCCCCGCCGGAAGACACGGTGGATTTGCTTGAACGGGACTATCCAGCGCGCGTGACAGCGATCAGACTGGATGGCGCGGGGCATGCGTTGCTGCCCGAAAAGCCAAATGAAATTGCCAATGCGATCCTGGCATGGTTGGACTCACTGGCGACGGGAAAAGGAGCCGAGACGTGATTGCATTAGCTTTAAAATGGCTGGGCCGCGCCATGCTCGCACTGGCTGCGTTCTCGGCCGTCACAGCTTTATACATGTATTACACGCTGAATTATGGGGGCTGCGCGGATGGGGGCGAAGGATGCGCCACCAATCTCGCGACGCTTTATGCTGCGGGCCTTGGTATCGTCGGCTTCTCCGTCTCCGGATATGCCGCTTATGTGATCAGCAAAGGCTTTCGCGACGGCGCCGGTGATCTGGACTAAAGCCCGAGACTAGGCGAGGCGCGAAATTTCTTCCCGCAGGCGGTTATCGCCATCCGTGGTGATTTTCTCGAGCACCTTGACCCGATCGCGCAAGCGCAAGACTTCTCGCTCAAGGTCTTCCATGCGCAGTTTGGTCTCTTCATCGGCCGTCGAATTGGCGCGTGTTTCGATCCAGGTTTTGATGACGCCGGCACCAACCGCAATCAATACGATCAGCACGACCATTGTGAATGGACTGTCGATATCCATGGCTCTTTTTATCCTGACGTTTTATCGTTATTCGATATATACAGGCTTTTGTCAGAAACGCAAGGGATTATCGACCCGTTGACCCAAAACCGCCGCTGCCGCGATCGGTCTCGTCCAGCGAGTCGACCTGCTGCCAGACCAGCCGGGTGACCGGGGCCAGCAGCATCTGCCCGATCCGTTCTCCGCGGGCGATGGTGAAAGCCGTGTCACCATGATTGATCAGGATGACTTTCAGCTCTCCGCGATAGTCACTATCGATCGTGCCCGGCGAATTGAGACAGGTAATGCCATGCTTGGCCGCCAGGCCGGAGCGCGGCCGCATCTGGATTTCATAGCCTTGCGGAATGGCGACGCTGAGCCCCGTCGGCACCATGGCGCGGGTTCCGGGAGCGAGGACGATCGGCGCATCGTCCGGCACCGCGGCGCGGACATCCATACCGGCGGCGCCAAGTGTTTCATAAGCGGGCAGATCCAGCCCCTCAAAATGCGGTAAGGGCCGCACAGCAACAGTCACATCAGTCATGATCCCGCAAAGCGCCGGAGTCGGGGGCGGGAGTCAAGGGTGGGGAGTGTTGGAGGGATGGGGGCAGCTTTGGCTGCGTTGAATTGGTGGCGCGGAGTGCGTTCTTTTGGAAGGAAGGGAGGGGACATTAACAGTGCACCAAACATGGTTCCGCTTTCCTGACGCAAGTCAGGACCTATGGCGGTCGAGTCCATCAGCCAGCCGCCATGGGTGCCAGCTTGCGCTGGCAGAGCGGGATAATAGTCCGTGCACTTTGTGGATGCGTGTCATCCCGGCCGCGGCGTAGCGGAGAGCCGGGCCCAGTTGAGCGAGGTCCCGGACAAGTGCTCCGCACTTTCCGGGATGACAATTTGAGCGTGTTTCCGCTCATCCCGGGCTTGACCCGGGATCTCTGGCAATCTTGGACGGGACTCACGGCACGAGATCCCCGACCAAGTCGGGGATGAGCGGAGATTAGACGGGCCAACCCGCGCTAAAGGGTCCTAAGTCAAAACCGCAATCCCGATCGAAATCGCCGACACGACCAGCGACAGCGCCGCCAGCCGGGTCGAGATGATGAACCGTTTTCGCTCATCCTGCAGATTGGCCAGGACCGAGGTCAGAAGCGGGAAATTCACCACATGCCGGTCATTGGCGAGGCGCATATTGAAGAAATTGACGTCCTGACCGTCGCCGGTGCTGGAGCCATATTTCTCATTCATGTGATAATAGAGCCGGCCAAAGATCAGGTCCGGATCGCAGCGATATTTCTTCGCCATCTCATCGATATCGATCGGCACCCAGATCTTCGCGACCCGGGTCTTGTTCTCTTCCGACCAGTCGGAAAAGGCCTTGAGATTCTTCTTGTAAATCATCGTGAGCAAATGCTCATCCGTTGGAATCGGTCGTGCCATGCGCGTCCTCCCTGAAAGATCCCGGGTCAGGCTAGCACACTCTTTGGCTCAGGGTTTGTGAATTTTATTCGGCCGCGATCTGATCGGCTTCGTCGTCGAATTCCTGGGCAATCCGGGCGACCAGGCGCACGGCGACATCTTCCTTGGTCATGCGCGGCCAGCGATCTTCAATACCATCGCGGGTCACCAGGGCGACCTCATTCATGGCGCCGCCCATCACATCGCCGCTGACATCATTGGCGACAATCCAGTCACACCGCTTGCGCTTCAGCTTGGCAATGGCGAGCGTCTCGACATCATGCGTTTCAGCGGCAAACCCAATGACCAGGCTGGGACGGTGCTTTTTCTTGCGCGACAAGGTGGCAAGAATGTCCGGATTTTCCGACAGTTCCAGGTTTGGATGCGGATCGCCGTCGCCCTCTTTCAGCTTCATCTTCTTGGCGGCCGCCCGGCTCGGGCGCCAATCCGCGACGGCGGCGACGGACACAAACACATCTGCCGGCAATGCGCTCTGACACGCGTCGAGCATTTCACGCGCGGTCTCGATCGGCACCAGATCGACCCCTTCAGGCGCGTCCAGCGATACCGGACCGGACACGAGCGTCACCCGTGCGCCCGCCTTGGCCAGGGCCCCCGCAATCGCATAGCCCTGTTTGCCGCTGGAATGATTGGACAGGAACCGCACGGGATCGAGCGGTTCACGGGTCGGCCCGGCGGTAATCAACGCGTGGCGCCCCGCCAACGGTTTTGGGTCAAGACCGTATAAAACCGGTCCGTCGCTCAGAAGCGCTTCAATCCGGTCAGCAATGGCCAGCGGTTCCGGCAACCGGCCTGGACCAAACTCACCGCACGCCATGGCGCCTTCATCGGGATCCATGACGCTGACGCCATCGCTGCGCAAGGTTTCAACATTGCGCCGGGTCGCGGCGTGTTCCCACATGCGGACATTCATCGCCGGCACCATGAGCACAGGCTTGTCTGTCGCCAGCAAAGTGGTGGAGGCAAGATCATTGGCGAGCCCGCCCGCGGCCTTCGCCATCAAATCGGCTGTTGCCGGGCAGACCACAACAAGGTCGGCCGAGCGGGACAATTGGATATGACCCATATCGGCTTCATCATCGAGATCGAACAATTCGGTGAAGACTTTTTCGCCGGACAGCGCTGAAACCGAGAGCGGCGTGACAAATTCCTGCCCCCCCTTGGTGACGATGCAGCGGCTGCCAATCCCGCGCCGTGAAAGCTCCCGGATCAATTCCAGGGATTTGTAGGCCGCGATGCCGCCACCAATGATCAGAAGAATACGCTTGTCTGACATGCCACTTACTTATGCCACTTCCGGGCCATTTGGCACAAAACAAATGAAAAAACGATCACACAGATGCGTGAGATTGATGTTTTTGGTTAAGAACCGGCCTCTGCATCCGGTTGCCACACACCCCTAGCTTAGCAGGTCCGCCGCGTAATCCTCGATGGCGCGGGGGTTTCGGCCGAGCAGAAAGGCAATATCGTTGGACGGACTATAGTTAAAACCGAGGCGCACCGCCTTGGTCATTTCGGCATTCATTTCGGCATACCAGGGCTCGGCGCCATTGGCGATCAGAGCATCGCGCATCTGTTCCGGCGTGATGCCCACGAATGGAATTTCACGCCCCAGACTGGTGCTGATCCGTTCCGCTGCGCCAGCAAATGTCATCGCGTCGGGTCCGGTCAGGCGATAGGTGCGGTGCGCATGTCCGTCCTCGGTCAGCGCCTTGATGGCAATCTCGGCGACATCCCGAACATCGACGAAACTGGTTTTGCCAGGGCCATCCGGAAACGCCACCATGCCCATTTCGACATAGCCGGCGAAATTCTGCATGAACCAGTCCGGACGCAGGAAGGTCCATGGCAGATTGGCGGCTTTGACAATATCTTCCAGCTCACCGGTTCGGCGCACGAAAAAGACTTCATTTTCCGCATCGCCTTCAGCTGACAGCATGACAAATCGCTGCACGCCGGCGTGCGACACCTGATCGACCATGCGGGTCAGATCCTGCCTGAAAGCATCGCTTTGATTGGTGACCATATAAACCGCATCGACGCCTTTCAGCGCCTGGTCGAATGCGTCGGCATCGGAGAAAGCGCCGAGGGCGATATCATACGCACCCGCGCCAATCATGTCCGCCGCCTTGTCTGCGTCGCGCACAAAAATCCGAAACGGCGTGTGCTGCGCCACCAATTGGCGCGCGATTTCACTGCCGACATTGCCGGTCGCACCCGTCACAAGAATCATTTTGAGCTCCTTTTACTAGATTGAGGGACAGCGTGCGGGGTCAGACTGGTGACAAACAGGGCGGTCAGCGTTCGCTGGGCCTCCGCCTTTGACACGGCACCCCGCATCAACTCATCGCAAATCGCATTCGCCGCCGCGACCAGACTCTTGAACAGGAGCACCGACACAGCATCCGGCTTCAGCACCGGGGCGAATGCGCGCTGGAACTGATCCGCATGATCGGCTTGAAATCCCAGGCCCGCATCGCGTGTCGTTGCATCCGCAGCAATCGCCGCTGATAGAACCGCAATCGCCGGCCCGGCCTGAATGGAACAGTTGATGTAAGCGTCGGCAACAATCTCAGCGATGGCCGCCACGGTTTGCGGCGCGGCTTTGATCCTGGCCTCCGCATCCGTCTCGAAATATCGGTTGGCATCCTCGAGCAGTGCGATCAGAAGGCCGGCGCGGGTCGAGAAATGATCATAGGCAATCGGTTTGCTGACGCCGGCCTGTTCAGCAACGATGGCCAGGGTCAGCCTTTCGGCACCCTCTGTTTTCAAAACCCGCCGCGCCGTTTGCAAAAGCTGCTCGCGTCGCGCAGCTTTCGACAGGCGTTTTGAGGGAGAGGCCATCGCTTGCGCCGGCATTGAAAACTACCTACCAATCGTAACTTACGGATAGTAGGTAGGAGACAATCCTGCAAACGTCAATACCCGCTCGAAAGCGGACGAGTGAACGGGCTCATTCGAATGTGCAGTTGGGCAGTTCTTGCTTACGCCGGAAGTCCCGCATCATTCTGCGAGACTTCCCCCCAGTTTGAGTGGGGTAGCTCCTGGTCCGGCGCTCTCAAAGTGTGCGTTCAGGGATAGAGAGTGGTGCCGGAGCAGAATTTTGTATCGTGCGCCTATTCTGGCGCGATGAAGCTGATCATCAGTCCTTTGTCGAATGACGCTTTCAACGTCATCTCAACCCCGCCTGCCGCGAGCTTCACGCCATCATCCTTGACGCTGGCAAAGGCGGCGACAGAGAGGACAGCAGCGACGATCAATCCGGTTTGGACTCCGCTTCTGATGGCCTTACGTGTCATGGGAAAATCCCCCTTCTTATCCTTACTTGCCTGATCCCTGGTTACAGTTGTAACCCAATCCTTAGTTTTGTTCTAGATCCCGAAAGGCTTTTTTCAGTCGCCATTCTTCGCTGGTCACGCTGCGTTCGATATTGCGCAGCCGTTCTTCCAGATCCATGAACGTGTATTTGAGCCCAGAGGCCGTCACACGTGGACGGTCCGAAACATTGCGCCAAAACTGCTCCTCTTCTGGGGCCAAATTAGGGCGTCCCATCGGTTCTTTTGGCGTGATCATCGCAACAATGATGTAAGCGAAGATCGAAATCGGTCCGGCCATAAAGAAAATGCTGAGTACGAACAGGAGTCTAACCAGTGTCGGTTCCCATCCGAACCGTTCCGAAACCCCGCCACAAACTCCAAGCCAGATTCGATCTGTGCGTGAGCGATAAAAGCGTTTTGGGTTTGGCGAACGGAACATTTCTTCTTCTTTGCTTGTGTGAATTTCGTCTCTGAGTGGACGGTAGTGTCTTCTTCTATGGGTCATCGATCAGTCCTCGAACCGACGGGGTGAAAGCGGGCGGCGCGTGCTTGGCTCTTCGTCTCCCTGAGCGTCGAGCAACTCCTCGACCGTCTCGATCCGGCGCTCGATGGCTCTGGCAGAGCGCCAGAGATCTTCGAGCATTCTTTCATCATCCGGCATCAGCGTTTTCTGCTTCCGCCACAGTGTGATGTAATGAAAGACCATGCCGGGAAAGACGATGAAGATCGCAACAATCGCAATGACGGCAATGATGAATTCTTGTTCCATCAGTCGGCGGCCTCAGCTTTTGCCTTGCGGCGGTCTTCAAGATGCAGGGCGATCAGGCCCGGCGCGGTGATTGCGGTCATGAATCCGGCGAGAATTGCGAATGGTACTAACATGATTACGCTTCTTTCTTCTCAGCGGTTTTTACAGGCTTTGGTGCAACCTTGGCGCGCTTCTTTTTCAGAGCGTCCAGTTCGGCCTCAATCGCATCATTGCGTTCCAGGGCGGCAAACTCTTGCTCCAGCGTTGGCTCAACACCGCGAATGGTCTCGGCATAGGCTTCCAGCTCATCCACCTTGCGCTCGACATTGGCGTAACGGGCGAGGGCGTCGTCGACGCGGGTATCATAAGTCTGGGTGCGGACGCGGATGCGTTGCTCGGCCGCTTCGCGGCGCATCATCAGCGCCCGGTGCTTGGCCTTGGCTTCATCCAGCTTGGCCTGCAAACGGGTCAGATCGTCCTGGCGCTTGTGAAAGGCTTCATCGGCCAGTTCCATCGCTTCTTCGCGGCGAACAATTTCCTGCTCGGCCTTTTGCTTGGCAACCAGAGCGCCGCGGGCAAGATCTTCACGACCCTTATCCACTGCGAGGCCGGCTTTATGCTCCCAGTCATCGCGGATTTGAGTATAGTGCGTGATCTCACGCTGCATCTCTTTCTTGTCCGCCATGGCGCGGGCCGCAGCGGTGCGAACTTCTACCAGAGTGTCTTCCATTTCCTGAATCATCAGGCGAGCGATCTTTTCCGGGTTTTCGGCATTGTCCAGCATCGCGTTGATGTTGGAGTTGATAATGTCGCCGAGGCGAGAGAACATTCCCATGAGAGTTTTTCCTTGTATCTTTTGGGGTTCGTTGGGGGAGTGGGAGGAAACGCGGTTTCTGTAGGCTGTTTTCAGCTCTTAGAAGAAGAAGCCGCCGAGAAAGACACCAGCGACAAAGAACATCCAGGTCTCTGGTGAGCGAGTGGAGAGGTAGCGGCCAAAGCGGCCACTCTCACGGCGGGCCTGATCGTAGCGTGTGTCATCATAGCCTTTGTCGTAAGAGCGCTCGGTCATTGTTTTTTCTTCCTTCTAGCAAGCGACCCCTACGGCCGCTGTGTCCCTTACTTTTCAAGGACCGTGCCAGTTTTGAATTAAATGCATAACTTATTGTTTTTAAGCGAAATTTTTTCTGTTTGCACCAACTCGCCAAACCTTATTTAGTGTATTTTACTAAATTATTTGGTTGTTTTTACCAATCTAATATCGTATTTTGACCTCATGATTGGGCAACAGACCCCACAGCTGATTGGCGAAGATCCGAGCTGGCTGGAAGCGCAGGAGCATGTCTCCCGCCTGGCGCCACTCGATCGGCCCTGCCTGATCATTGGCGAACGCGGCACCGGCAAGGAGCTGATCGGCGAGCGTATGCACTTCCTGTCGCGGCGCTGGGAGGGCCCCTTCGTGAAGGTCAATTGCGCGGCCCTGTCAGAACAGCTGCTCGACAGCGAATTATTCGGGCATGAGCGCGGCGCCTTTACCGGCGCAACCGAACGCAGGCTTGGCCGGTTCGAGCTGGCCGATGGCGGCACGCTGTTCCTGGACGAGATCGCGACCGCCTCCATGCAGGTCCAGGAAAAGCTGTTGCGCGTGGTCGAATATGGTGAGTTCCAGCGCCTTGGCGGGGAGAAAGTCCTGACCACAAATGTCCGCGTTGTTGCCGCGACCAATGTCGACTTGCCGAGCAAGGCGGCCAGCGGCGACTTTCGCGCCGACTTGCTCGACCGACTGGCCTTTGATGTGGTCACGCTGCCGCCGCTGCGCGCCCGGCCAGCCGACATTTCCCTGCTGGCGGATTTCTTCGCCCGCCGCATGGCGCGGGAGATGGCTGAGGATTTTCCGGGCTTTGCCCCGTCCGCCATCGCCGCCATGGAGGCGCACGCCTGGCCCGGCAATGTCCGCGAGCTGCGCAATTTCGCGCAGCGCATCACCTATCGCGCCATCGCGGAACACTCGACAGACCCGGTCCGCTTTGACCAGGACGCGCTCGACCCGTTCGACTCGCCCTGGCGACCAGCGGCAAGTCTGGCTGATCCGGTCCCTCAGGCCCAACCGGATCGTTCTGCCGCGCCTGCGCCGCCCCCGCCTGTGCTCGACATTCCGTTCGAGGATCAGACCCGCCTGTTCGAAACCAGCCTGATCGACACCGCCCTCGCCGC
>JBCCCT010000099.1:0-12467 GCA_039033355.1 Pseudomonadota bacterium
GGATCGCAATTGGTATCGACCACAGCGACAACCGGAATGCCCAGCTTGCGGGCTTCCTTGATGGCGATGGCTTCCTTATTGGTGTCGATCACGAAGATCAGGTCCGGCAAGCCGCCCATATTGGCAATACCGCCCAGCGCCTTGTCCAGCTTCTCGCGGTCACGCTCCAGGTTGAGCAGCTCTTTCTTGGTGAAACCGGACTGCTCTTTGCCGCCCAGGGTCTCTTCCAGTTCGCGCAAACGCTTGATCGAATTGGAAACGGTCGACCAGTTGGTCAGCGTGCCGCCGAGCCAGCGATGGTTCATATAATATTGCGCGCAACGCTGTGCGGCTTCCGCGATCGGCTGAGACGCCTGACGCTTGGTGCCGACGAACAGCACGCGGCCGCCTTTGGAAACCGTGTCGCGAACCTTGACCAGCGCCTGGTGCAAAAGCGGCACAGACTTGGACAGATCCATAATGTGAATGCCGGAGCGCGCGCCATAGATGAAAGGCTTCATCTTGGGGTTCCAGCGATGTGTTTGGTGACCGAAGTGAACGCCAGCTTCCAGCAGTTCACGCATGGTGAAATCAGGCAATGCCATCTTAATTTTCCTTATCCGGTTGACCGGCATGGTCCCTATCGAGCCTCACATGAGGACCGACACCGGAAGGACCACGCATCGGGGGTTATTGCGCGCGTCTATACATGAAAATGGCGCCGGTGCAACAGCGCAAGGACAGGTTGCGCCGGCTCAGGCCGCTTCATGATCGACGCGGGCCACCCCTGGCGCGGTTTTCAAGGCGCGCAAGGCTTCGATCCCGGTCGGATAGGTGTCCGGCAGGCGCAGGGTGACAACCCGGCCATCCTCGATCGGCATGCGCACAAAAATCTCACCGCGATCTTGGCCCGAAGCGCCTTTCAAACGGGCCGCAATCGCCGCCAGACCGGTCAGATCGGCGCCCTTTTCGAGTTTCACGGACAGCGCCGGGGCCTTTTTGGCAATTCGGGCCTGCTCGATCGGCTGCACCCGCCGGGCGGAGAGGCGGATTTCATCATCCCGGCGGCGCACTTCCGTCAGGATGACAACGGCCGACCCCGGCTCCAATTGTTCGCGCATATCGGAGAGCAATTCGGGCATCACCATCAATTCAACCTCGCCGGTCGGATCTGACAGGGTCAGGAAGGCAAATTTGCCGCCATTGCGGGCCGGTTTTTCGACCCGTCGGCGGACCACGCCGATCAGTTCGATCGGGCGGCCATCGACCGCCGTCTCTTCAATATTCATCGCATAGGTGATGCGGCCATCTTCGAGACTGTCGAGAATATCGTCCAGCGGGTGGCCGGAGAAATAGAAGCCAATCGCGGCAAACTCCTGATCGAGCTTTTCCTGCATGTTCCAGGCGGCTGCCTTGGGCAGGTCCGCGCGCATGGCCGGTTCGGCATCCCCGAACAGGCCGCCCTGCCCGCCCGCACGATCTTCGGCCGATGAGGCGCAGGTCGCGGCCAGGATGGGCGCTGATTTCAACACCCGGGCTCGGTTCGGCTCCATCGCATCAAATCCGCCCGCTTTCGACAATTGCTCGAAACACTTCTTGTTGATGTCCTTCGGATCGACGCGTTCCGCGAGATCATGCAGGCATTCGTATGGCCCATTCGCCTCCCGCTCGCGGACCAGATTAGCCATGGCTTCAGGGCCGACCCCTTTCAGCGCGCCGAGGGCGTAGACAATCGAGTCACCATCGACATCGAAATCCGCTGTGGACACATTCACGTTCGGCGCAATCACCGGAATTTTAAGGCGTTTTGCTTCCTGGAAGAAGGCGGCAAGCTTGTCCGTATTATGTAGATCCAGGCTCATCGAGGCGGCGAGGAAGGCCACGGGGAAGTGTCGTTTGAGATACGCCGTATGATAGCCGATCAAGGCATAGGCCGCCGCATGCGACTTGTTGAAGCCATAGCCAGCAAACTTTTCCATCGTGTCGAAAATGTCGTTGGCCAGCGGCGCCTCAATGCCTTTCAGCTCATGCGCACCTTTCAGGAAACGTTGTCGCTGGGCGACCATTTCCTCAATCTTCTTCTTACCCATGGCACGGCGCAGCAAGTCAGCCTCGCCGAGCGAATAGCCGGCAATTTCCTGTGCCATCCGCATCACCTGTTCCTGATAGACAGGCACGCCATAGGTCGCTTGAAGGATCGGCTCGAGGTCCGGATGCTGGTATTTGATCGTGTTCGGGTCTTCCTTACCGGCAACATAGACCGGGATATTGTCCATCGGACCCGGACGATAGAGCGAGATGATCGCGATCACATCCTCCAGGCTGCCTGGCCGCACCTTGCGCAGCGTGTCGCGCATGCCCTGGCCTTCCAGCTGGAACACGCCGAGCGTCTCGCCCGACGCCATCAGCTTATAAGTTTCCGGATCATCCAGGCTGAACCAGTCCGGCCCGACATCCTGTCCATCGCGGCGGATGAATTTCAGCGCCCGGTCGATCACGGTCAGGGTCTTCAGACCCAGAAAATCAAACTTTACCAGGCCGGCTGATTCCGCCCATTTCATATTGAACTGGGTCGCCGGCAGGTCAGCGCGCGGATCATTGTAAAGCGGCACCAGTTCGGTCAACGGCCGGTCGCCGATCACCACGCCGGCGGCATGCGTCCCGGCATTGCGGTACATGCCTTCCAGAGCCAGGGCTGTATCGAGCAATTCACCAACCCGCGGGTCGCGGCTGATCTCTTCATCAAATTTCGGCTCATCATCGATGGCTTCCGACAATTTGGGGGGCTTGGCCGGGTTGAACGGGATCAGTTTTGCCAGCCGGTCGACCTGGCCATACGGCATCTGCATCACCCGTCCGACATCGCGCACCACAGCTTTCGCCTGCAGCGTGCCGAACGTGATGATCATGGCCACCGATTCCGCGCCATACTTGTCCCGGACATAGCGGATCACTTCGCCGCGGCGTTCCTGACAGAAGTCGATATCGAAATCGGGCATCGAGACCCGTTCCGGGTTGAGGAAGCGCTCGAACAGAAGATCAAAGCGAAGCGGATCGAGATCGGTAATGGTCAGCACCCAGGCGACCAGTGACCCGGCCCCAGAGCCCCGCCCTGGCCCGACCGGAATGTCCTGGTCCTTGGCCCATTTGATAAAGTCGGCAACGATCAGAAAATAGCCTGGAAAGCCCATCCCCTCGATGATGCCGAGCTCATAATCGAGCCGTTCGAAATAGGTTTCACGCGGTGCATAAAGCTGCGGTGCCGCCGCGAGCCGGGCTTCCAACCCTTCCTTGGCCTGCAGCTTCAGCTCATCAATCTCGGACCGCGAGCCGTCGCCGAAATTGGGCAAGATGGGCGCATGCTTGGTCGCGCGAATGCCGCAGCGCCGGGCAATCTCTGCAGTCGTCTCAATCGCTTCTGGCAGATCCGCAAACAGGTCGCGCATCTCGGCTTCGGTCTTGAGATATTGCTGGCCTTGAACCTGCGGCCGGTCTTCCTGGCCGAGATAGGCGCCATTGGCGATACACATCATCGCATCATGCGCCTCGCTATCCTCTGCCTTCATGAAGCGGACATCATGGGTCGCCACGATGGGCAGATCGAGCTCATAAGCGAGCGCCAGCAAGCCGGGTTCGGTTTGAGCCTCTTCTGGCGAACCGTGACGCGTGATCTCGACATAACAGCGCCCGGGAAACTGCCCCGCCAGTGTTTCCAGCGCCGCCTTGGCTTCTGCCGTCTTGCCGCGCAACAGGTGACGCGCGACCTCACCTTCGGCGCCACCCGTCAGGGCGATCAGGCCATCTGTCTTTTCGTCCAGATAGCGTTTGTGAATGCGCGGCACGCCATCCTCGGCATCGAGATAGGCATAGGAGGACAGCGCCATCAGACGCTCATATCCGACCTTGTTCTGCGCATAGAGGGTGAGCCGGGTAATCGTCTCCTGATGCGCGCCATCGGTAACGTCGAAGCAGACCGCCATGATTGGCTGCACCCCGGCGCCGGACAGGCTCTCGGCCAATTCCAGAGCGCCGTACAGATTATTGCGATCGGTCACCGCAACCGCGGGCATGGCCTGGTCGACACACCATTTGGTCAGGCCTTTTGTCGTGATCATGCTCTCCAGCAGAGAGAAGGAGGTTCGAACCGACAAATGGATAAATGGCGTTTGACTCAAAGCGCGCTCCTGACCCGAATTCAGCACCAATTACCAGCTGACCCGATTCTGGAACCTGAAACCAGATCGTATCTGTGCTGTGGTGCCCATAAGCGTCAGTAGCAGAAAAGTCGTGAGAACAAAAGCAGAACTTGAGTGCCCTCAGCTGAATTCTGTGAGTTTCCCATCCTTCAGCGTCAGGACGCGGTCCATGTGTTGCGTCAGCGCCATATTGTGGGTCGCCACCAGCACCGCCGCACCTTCGCCGCGGGCCATGCGGATCAGGCTTTCAAACACCCGCTCTGTCGTTGCCGGGTCGAGATTGCCGGTCGGCTCGTCAGCAATCACCAGGCGCGGATCATTGACCAGCGCTCTTGCAATCGCGACGCGTTGTTGCTCACCGCCTGACATCTGGCCCGGCTGATGCGTAAGCCGCTCCGACAGACCCATATCGTCCAGCAAGGCATCGGCTTTCACGCGCGCCTTGCCCCGCGACAGACCGCCCACCATGAGCGGCATGGCAACATTATCGCGGGCATTAAACTCCGGCAGCAAGTGATGGAACTGATAGACAAAGCCCAGCTTCTCCCGGCGCAGGCGCGTGCGCCCGGCATCATTCAGGCTCATACAGTCTTCCCCTTCGAGAAAGACTTGCCCGCCTTCCGGCTTTTCCAGCAGTCCAGCCGTGTGCAGCAGCGTCGACTTGCCCGAGCCGGACGGTCCGACCAGGCCAACCAATTCGCCCGGATTGAGCACCAGATTGGCGCCTTCCAGCACTTTCAACACGCCCGCTTCAGATTTGTATTCGCGGACAATGTCCCGCAGTTCCAGCACCGTTGTCATTATTCAAACCTCAGCGCTTCCACCGGATCGAGCCGCGCCGCCGCCCAGGCCGGCCAGATCGTGACCAGCATGGACATGGACATGGCCCAGAGCGTCACGAAGGTCACCTCGAACCAGTTCAACTCCGCCGGTAATCCGTCCAGGCCATAAACCGTCGGCGGGAACAGATCGCGCCGGATGACCCAGCTGATCGAGTCGATCACGACATCAATATTCAGCACGACGATCACGCCGAGCAGCGCCCCGATCAATGCGCCAGTCAGGCCGAGCAAGGCGCCAATCATCAGGAAGATACGCATCACCGATCCGCGCGAGGTTCCCACGGTGCGCAGGATGGCAATATCCCGGGTCTTGTTCTTTACCAGCATCACAACGCCGGTGATGATATTGAGCGCGGTGATCATGATCAGGATCAGCATGATGATCATCATCATGGACCGTTCGGTGTTCAGCGCCGCGAAATAGGCCTCATGACGTGACTTCCAATTGCGCACGGGAAGGCGATAATTCATCGCCTCCAGAATGTCCTGTTCCGCCTGTTCGGTCTGCATCGCTTCCGGGACGCGAATATCGATCTTGTCATAGACATCCTTGCGCCCGAAAAAGAGCTGCGCCTGTTCGACTGGCATCAGGATGAAGAGCTGATCCAGCTGCACGCTTCCGGTTTGGAAGAAATGGCCGACTGTATAGACCTTGCGCCTTGGTGAGACTCCGAACGGCCCCTGGATTCCATTCGGCGCAATCAAGGTGACCTTGGCCCCCGGATAGAGGCCCAGATCTGCGGCCAGGAACCGGCCCATCATGATCACATCGCCGCCATTGCGGCCTTCGCCAAAGCCGAACGCCTTGGCTGCTTCGGCACCGCCTTCCAGGAAAGGCAGATCATCGAGATCTTCCAGCCGAACCCCGCGCACCAGCGCGCCGCTCTGTCTCTGTTCGCTCGAGGCCAGAACCTGTTGTTCAATGATCGGCATGGCCAGCTCAACCGTTGGCAGATTCTGGAACCGTTCAGCCAGTTCATCGACGCTGTCTTCCGGTTCGTCCTGGGTATAGACGTAAATATGCCCTTCGCCGCCCAGCAAGGCGTCCAGCAGGGTCGAGCGGAAGCCGCTCATCACCGACATCACCACGATCAGCGCCATCACGGCCAGCAGGATCCCGATAAAGGAAACGATCGACACCACAGACACGCCGCCATTGGCCCGCGTCGCGCGCAAATAGCGCCACGCCAAGGTCCGCTCGACTTGTCCAAAAGGGGTAGCCCGGCTCATGTTTTGAGGCCTATTGCGCAATTATGGACAAATCGTGATGACCGGGCCGCGATGCGCATCAGCCGCCCGTCACCTTATTGATTGCGGACTCGAGCGAGAGATCTTCTTTCTCTCCCGTCGCCCGGCGTTTCAGCTCAACCGTCCCTGACTTCACGCCACGCGGTCCGACCGTGATCTGCCACGGCAGGCCGATCAGTTCCATACGCGCAAATTTCGGTCCGGCCCGGTCCGCGGTCTCGTCATAGAGCGGGTCCTTGCCAGCCGCAGACAGTTTCGCATAAGCCTCATCTGCGACGCCGGCGACATCATCGGCATCTGGCTTCATTGAGATGATCCCGGCTCCGAATGGTGCCACTTCATCCGGCCAGATAATGCCATTCTCATCATGGCTGGCCTCAATAATGGCGCCAACACAGCGCGAGACGCCTATGCCGTAAGAACCGCCATGAATGGTGACCAGATCACCATCCTTGGTCTGAACCTCAGCTTTTAGCGGGTCGGAATATTTGGTGCCGAAATAGAAGATGTGGCCGACTTCA
This sequence comes from Pseudomonadota bacterium, assembly GCA_039033355.1. Lineage (GTDB taxonomy): Bacteria > Pseudomonadota > Alphaproteobacteria > Caulobacterales > Hyphomonadaceae > Henriciella. The sequence goes on from JBCCCT010000099.1 coordinate 6,787, forward strand.
ATCCCGCGCGCCTTGATCTGCCGCTCAGCGGGCAATGCATTGAACGCCGCCTCATCATGCTTCTCATCGGTCGCCGCATAGAATTGCGTCCGCTTGGTCATTTCGGTTTCCAGCGCCGCCAGATCATCAAAGTCAAAGTCCGCCCCCGGCGCCGGCACATCGAGCACTGACTTGTCGCAATAGACTTCGCTTTCGCCGCTATCGGCGAGGATCAGGAATTCATGGCTGAGATCGCCGCCAATCGGGCCCGGGTCTGCCTGCATCGGAATGGCCGTGATGCCCATTCGATCGAACGTATTGAGATAAGCCGCAAACATCTTCTGATAGGAGATGCGCGCATCGGTTTCGGACAGATCGAAACTATAGGCGTCCTTCATCAGGAATTCGCGCCCGCGCATGATGCCGAACCGGGGCCGGATCTCGTCCCGGAATTTCCATTGCTGGTGATAGAGATTGATCGGCAGCGCCTTATAGCTCTTCACGAATGACCGGAAAATATCCGTGATCATTTCTTCATTGGTCGGACCATAAAGCATGTCGCGATCATGGCGGTCGGTAATGCGCAGCATCTCTTCACCATAATCGTCATAGCGTCCGGATTCCCGCCACAGATCGGCCTGTTGCAGGGTCGGCATCAGCATCTCGATGGCGCCAGCGCGATCCATTTCTTCGCGGACGATCTGTTCAATCTTCTTCAACACCCGAAACCCGAGCGGTAGCCAGGAATAGATCCCGGCCCCGTTCTGCCGCACCATGCCGGTGCGCAGCATCAATTTGTGGCTGGCAATCGTCGCGTCCGAAGGCACATCTTTTGAGACAGGAATAAAATAACGAGACAGGCGCATGAGCGTATCTTTTTGATCCGTTTGAGACTTTTCATCCTGTTATGCAGAACTGTGAAGCTTGGCTAGTGGCAAGTGCGGTGCTTGACGCCGCGCCGAATGCTGGCAGGACTAACGCCATGCTTTTGTGGGATGTCACTTTCCGATTTGCGACCGTCACGATTCTGCTGGTGATCGCCGCACTCGCAGCGCGCGATGCGCGCCATCTTTTGCAGGGGCGGCTCGCCATTGCGCTCTGTATCTGTCTCGCAAGTATGTTGGCAAATACGTTGCCGGACTCGCTCAATCCACCGCGCATCTGGCAAGCGATTGCCTGGTTTGTACATATACCAAACATCGCTCTGCTTTGGCTGTTCGGGCTCTCTCTCATTATTGATGGGTTTCGATTGCGGACGATTCACTGGGCCGCGATCATTGCCCAATTTGTTTCGCTTTCCGCCTTGCAAGTCGCGCTCTCGGCAAATTCGGAGGCTGGGATATTCTGGTTGGTCATCGTCACCCGCATCATCGGTCTGAGCATTCTGGCGCACTTATTCTGGGTATCGATTACGGGCTACCGGGATGACCTTGTCGAAGGCCGAAGGCGAACCCGCGTTTGGTTTATGGTCGTTTCTTCGCTCGCGGCTCTGCTCATCGTCGGCGGGGAGACCCTTCAGTTCTTCGTCTCCGGTGCGGCACCTGATCCGGAATGGTTCAAGATCGCTCGGGTGTTGATCATATTTCCAATTACTGTGTTTTCATGCTTCTGGTTTTTGCGTCTACAGCCCGAACAATTCCTGTTTGAACCGGTGCAACCGACCACTGTGCCGGAGCCTGCTGTTTCACCAAAGGACCACGCGACACATTCCCGACTCGTCACGACGATGGAAGAGGACAAACTTTATCGCGAACAAGGTCTCGGCATTGGCGACCTCGCCTCAAAATTGAACGTCCCCGAGCACCAGCTGCGCGCGCTGATCAATAAAGGCCTCGGCTATCGCAATTTTGCGTCCTTCCTGAACCGGTATCGCCTGGCCGAAGCCAAAGCCGCCCTGGCCGACCCGGAACAGGCCCGCACGCCCATCCTGACCATTGCCATGGATGTCGGATACGCGTCGCTCGCAACCTTCAACCGCGCCTTCAAAACCGAGGAAGGCACAACCCCCAGCGCATTTCGCACCACGGCGCTTGAATCGGCTGCGCAATCTTGAAAAACCATCCTCACTTTTGAAATTGTGACCTCATTTTCGCGAATGCGGAGAGGCTTTGCCCGATTTCTGATTGTCTGACCTCGTCGAAAGTCGAGGAGACAAAAAATGGAAATATTACCGTTCTTTACCGAATATCTGGGGCCCCGCATTCTGGGCGGCATTCAGTTTGAATCCACCCGATACGCGATGGGCACGCTGGTCACGTTTTTTGTCCTCTGGATTTTCCTGCATCGCTTCATTGAAACCCGCAAAATCCGCAAGCCCACCCCTCGGGCGAAGCAGATTCAGATGGAATTGAAACACTCTTTCAAGACCGTCTGTGTCTTCGTCGCGATGGACATTTTCATCTTTGAGGCGGCCGATATTGGTCTGTTCCAGAAATATGATGATTTCGCCGAATATGGCATGCTCTGGTTCTATGTATCGATCCCGCTGCTGATCATTCTGCACGATGCCTATTTCTACTGGACGCATCGCCTGATGCACACCGCAAAACTCTACAAGCGGACCCATATGCAGCACCATCGCTCGCACAATCCGACACCTTTCACAGCCTACAATTTCGCCGCCGCGGAAGCCGTCATCGAGTATATGTATGTGCCGATCGCGCTGATCCTGATCCCGACGCACAGCCTGGCCCTCTATATCGTGCTCGCGATCATGATCTTCAAAAACGCCCTGGCGCATAGCGGCTATGAAGTCTTCCCGCGCAGCTGGGCCCGGATGCCGGTTCTCGGATGGCTCACCACCGTCACGCATCATGACATGCATCATGAACGCGGCACCGGGAATTTCGGCTTCTACTTCACTTGGTGGGATCGCTGGATGGGCACCGAGCACCCGAACTATCTCGAGCGTCTCGATGAACAGGAAGCCCGCGCCCAGGCGATCAAAGCGGCCCGCCGCGAAGCCAAGAAACGGCCTCAGATGGTGCCGGCCGAATAGGCAAAACCATCTCTCGACTCACTCCCCCAGCCGGTACTTTCGAGTACCGGCTTCTTTTTTGAGGAATCGACACGTCGCGTTCGGGGTAATAGGACTTTTCTCTCATTCTGAGCGTAGAGGCTTCCCGATTAAGCGGTTCTTTTTCATTTGCTTTTTTGCTGTCGCGCTCAGCGCGCTCGCCGCCTGTTCAGCGCCTCAGTCAGGCGACACGGCGACCATTGCCGTCGCGACGAATTTCAAGACAACGCTGGAAAAGCTCGAGACCGACTTTGAAGCTCGCAGTGGCTATACGCTGAACGTGGTTTCGGGGTCGACCGGCAAACTCTATGCGCAAATCGTCAATCGCGCGCCGTATGATATGTTCCTGGCGGCCGACCAGGCTCGTCCGGAACGACTGGTGCAAGATGGCCTGGCGGATGCGCGCTTCACCTATGCCATTGGCGGGCTCGCTTTGTGGAGCCCCGGCCGAGACGACATCTCGCCCGACACGCTCGACGATCCAGGTTTCACGCGCATGGCCATCGCCAATCCGGACCTCGCGCCTTACGGATTGGCTGGGATCCAGTTACTCGATCGACTCGATCGCAAAGCCGCGTGGCAATCCAGACTCGTCTATGGCGAAAGCGTCGGCCAGGCCTTCGCCTTTGTCAGCACCGGCAATGCCGAGATTGGTCTCGTCTCTGCCGCGCAAGTGTTGGCGCTATCGGATGCGTCCAAGGACAGCTATTGGCTCATCCCGCACCAATTGCACGACCCGATCGCGCAAGACGCCGTCCTGCTCGGCCATGGTCAGGATAACGCAGTCGCCGCCGCCTTTCTGACCTATCTCCGGACCTCAGACGCGCGCGATATCATTCGCCGCAGCGGGTATCGCCTGCCATGAGCCTTCCCGATCTCACCGCACTTTGGCTCACCGCCCGCCTCGCACTGGTGACGACTGTCGTCCTGCTCATCATTGGCACGCCGCTGGCCTGGTGGCTGGCTCAGACGCGGTCCCGGTTCAAGCCAGCAATCGAAGCGCTGATCGCCTTGCCGCTCGTCCTGCCGCCGACTGTGCTCGGCTTCTATCTCTTGATCGCGATGAGTCCGAATGCGCCGTTTGGGGGTTTCTGGCTCGCGGCGACCGGCGACACGCTGAGCTTCTCTTTTGCTGGGCTCGTGATCGGCTCGGTCGTCTATTCCTTCCCTTTCATGATCCAGCCCTTGCAGAGCGCCTTTGAAGGCCCCGTCCAGCAGGCCATGCGCACAGCGGCCAGCCTGCGCGCGTCGCGGATCGATGCCTTTTTCTCCGTCGCTGTGCCCATGTCCGCGCGCGGCTTTGTCACCGCCATTGTTCTTTCCTTCGCACACACCCTCGGCGAGTTTGGCGTCGTGCTTATGGTCGGCGGCAATATCCCGGATCGCACGCGCGTCGCATCAATCGAGATTTATGAGAATGTCGAGACGCTGAATTATGCCGATGCGCATGCGCTGTCGCTGATCCTCCTGGTCATTTCCTTTGTGACCCTGTTCTGCGTCTTCCTGTTCAACAAACGGTTCCCGGCCCATGTCCGGCTCTAACCTCACCCTCGCCGCCGAGATCGCGCTGGACGATTTCACGCTGGCCCTGGACACGCAGGTGCCGCTCGAGGGCGTGACTGCGGTGTTCGGCCCCAGCGGCAGCGGCAAGACCAGCCTGCTCAATCTGGTCGCCGGCTTCCTGCGCCCGGATCGCGGTGAAATCGTCTTCGGTGAGACGGCATGGGTGCGGGCCCAGCCAAAAACTTGGGTCCCACCACATCGCCGCGCCGTCGGCACTGTGTTTCAGGATGCCCAGCTATTCCCGCACCTCTCCGTGCGCGGAAATCTCGATTATGCGGACAAGCGCGCCGATGCTGACGCGCCCGGATATCCCCGCGCCAAGATTTTTGACGCCATGGCGCTCGATCCCTTGCTCGACCGCGAAGTGCAGACCCTGTCTGGCGGCGAGCGCCAACGCGTCGCGATCGCGCGCACCCTGCTCACCCGCCCGCGCCTTTTACTGCTGGACGAGCCGCTCTCTGCCCTGGATGGCGCGCGCAAGGCCGAGCTGATTCCCTTCCTGGAAACGCTGAAGACTGATTTCGCCTTGCCCACGCTCTATGTCAGCCATGATGTCGATGAAGTCAGCCGGATCGCGGACCGCGTGATGATGCTCGACGCAGGCCGGGTCATCGCCGAAGGGCGCACCGACGAAGTGCTCAGCCGGTTCGGCCTGGAAGCCGGGCGTAATCCGTATGAACAGGCGAGCGTCTTACGCGGCAGGATCGATCAGAGCGCCGCTCAGGACGACTTGATCGCGGTCCGGGTCGGCGAGGCCGTCATGTGGCTGGCCGCAGATATTGATCTGGCGCATGAGTCAGACGTGCGCCTGAAGATCCCGGCCCGGGATGTCTCGCTCGCGCTCGAACCGCCGACCGGGATCAGCATTCAGAACATGCTCGCCGCGACCGTGACCAAGATCGAACCGACCAAACGCCCGGCCTTTCAGGCCGTCTCGCTCACGGTCGGCACGCAAGCCCTGCTCGCCATCGTCACCCGCAAAGCGGTCAGCGATCTAGACCTGGCGCCCGGCCGCGCCGTCTATGCCCTGATCAAGAGCGCGACTTTCCATCACTAGCGCCTAGGCGTGTTGCTTATCCTGTTCGTGCTGGAGTTCCAGAATCTCCCGTCCAAGGAAGAAGGA
>JBCCCT010000100.1:0-12223 GCA_039033355.1 Pseudomonadota bacterium
CCGCTGACCCTCTCGGTGTAAACGAGATGCTCTACCAACTGAGCTAACCGCCCTTCCGGGACGCATCCTTTGCCTTGTCTTGGCAAGAAATGCAAGACAGCCCCTGACAGAAAATCAGGGGCTGCTGCAGTTTTATGTATAAGGCCTAGTGACGGACTGAGGCGCCATCATCATTCGAGCTTCCGCGCCCGGACAGGGTCGCCGCAAGGGCTTCCTCGTCTTCCTCGGACCATTCAATCGGTGTCAGTGGTCGCACCAGAGCGCGCGCCAGCACTTCATTAATGTCGGACACTGGAATGATAGACAGGCTTTCCTTCACATTCTCTGGAATGTCGGCCAGGTCTTTTTCATTCTCCTCCGGAATCAGCACGGTCTTGATGCCGCCACGCAGCGCCGCCAGGAGTTTCTCCTTGAGGCCACCAATCGGCAGAACGCGCCCGCGAAGCGAGATTTCGCCTGTCATCGCAATGTCGCGATGGACCGGATTGCCGGTCAGCAGCGACACCATGGCGGTGGTCATCGCAATACCGGCGCTTGGCCCGTCTTTTGGCGTAGCGCCATCCGGGACGTGTACGTGGATATCGTTGGTGTTGAACGTACTCGGCTTGATGCCAAGCAGAACCGCCCGCGACCGGACCAGCGACTGAGCCGCCGAGATCGATTCCTTCATCACATCGCGCAGATTACCCGTGACCTTCGTGTTGCCACGTCCAGGCATGGACACAGCTTCGATGGTCAGGAGATCGCCGCCAACTTCCGTCCAGGCGAGGCCTGTGACGGCGCCGATCTGATCTTCTTCATCAGCGAGGCCAAAGCGGAATTTCCGGACGCCGGAATAATCGGCCAGATTGTCCGCAGAGACGATGACTTTGACGATGCCATTATTGCCGAGTTCCCGCACACCCTTGCGGGCCAGCTTGGCCAGTTCGCGCTCAAGCGAACGGACGCCGGCTTCGCGCGTGTAATAGCGCAACAGGTCACGGATCGCCGAAGATTCGACCACCCACTCCTCTTCATCCAGGCCGTGATCGGCGCGGATTTTGGGCAATAGATGGCGTTCTGCAATCTCGAGCTTTTCGTCCTCGGTATAGCCAGCGATACGGATGATCTCCATCCGGTCCAGCAAAGGCTGAGGCATGTTCAGGCTGTTCGCCGTGGTGACGAACATGACATCGGACAGATCATAGTCGACTTCGAGATAGTGATCGTTGAAAGTCGAGTTCTGAGCCGGGTCCAGCACCTCGAGCAAAGCCGCAGACGGATCACCGCGATGGTCCATACCCATCTTGTCGATCTCATCCAGCAAGAAGAGCGGATTGCCCGTCTTGGCTTTCTTGAGGCTCTGGATCACGCGGCCCGGCATTGAGCCAATATAGGTCCGGCGATGACCGCGGATTTCGCTTTCATCGCGCACGCCGCCAAGCGACACGCGAACAAAGTCGCGGCCTGTGGCATCTGCGATGGACTTGCCGAGCGAGGTCTTACCTACGCCGGGCGGGCCAACGAGACACAGGATCGGTCCGCGCAACTTGTTCGTGCGCTTCTGTACCGCGAGATATTCGAGGATGCGTTCCTTGACCTTTTCGAGACCATAATGGTCGTCATTCAGCTGCTTCTCAGCCGCTTCCAGATCAGTCGAGATATCCTTGCGCTTGTCCCATGGCAGAGACAGCAGCCAGTCGAGATAGTTGCGAACGACGGTAGATTCCGCTGACATCGGACTCATCTGGCGCAGTTTTTTGACTTCCTGCTCCGCCTTGGTCCGGGCTTCCTCAGAGAGGCCGGCTTCCTTGATCTTTTCCTCGATCTCCGCGACTTCGTCTCGTTCGCCTTCGCCCTGATCGCCGAGTTCGCGCTGAATGGCTTTCATCTGCTCATTCAGATAATACTCGCGCTGGGACTTCTCCATCTGACGCTTGACGCGGTTTTTGATTTTCCGCTCCATCTGCATCATGCCCATCTCGCCTTCCATCAGCGAGAGGACTTTTTCGAGACGGTCCTTGATATCAGACAGTTCGAGTAGGCCTTGCTTTTCAGACAGTTTGACCTGCAGCTGTGAGGCCACCGCGTCTGCCAGTTTGCCAGGTTCGACAATGTCGGAAATCGTCGAAACGGATTCCGGGGGAATCTTCCGGTTCAGTTTTGCGTAATTTTCAAACTGCTCAGTGACGGCCCGCATCAGGGCTTCAAGCTCGCTGGTGCTGGCATCGACGGGTTCGATAATGCCGACTTCTGCAACATAGTGATCGCCGCGATCTTCAAGCTGATTCAGACGCGCCCGGTGCCCGCCTTCGACCAGTACTTTCACCGTCCCGTCGGGAAGCTTCAGCAATTGCAGAATTGTGGCTGTGGTGCCGACGGCATGCAGATCATCGGCAACCGGATCATTGGTCGATGGATCCTTCTGCGCAACGAGCATGATCTCGTTCTCGCCTTCATCGACAACTTCGAGGGCTCGCACAGACTTGTCACGGCCCACAAAAAGCGGCGCCACCATGTCCGGGAACACAACAATATCTCTCAGTGGGAGGACTGGGAGGTTTTTCGTCGTCATAACTGACTCCTTTGTTTCAGGTCCCGCTCAGCGGCGACCATCACCTTCACCCTGTTGTCGGATGATTCTGGCGTCTCATTTATTTGATAACCACAATCATAGACTTCAACCACAAAATAGCGGTGGAAATGTGGTAATTTAATCCTATGGACGCGGATTAATCAGGACGCTTCGCTCGGCTGAACCTGCTTGGCGTGAACGTAAAGCGGCTTGGCATTGCCATCGACCACTTCCGCATTGATCACGACCTCGTCAACACCGCGGAGACCCGGCAGCTCGAACATGGTGTCGAGCAGGATGGATTCCATGATTGAACGAAGGCCACGTGCACCGGTTTTCCGGTCAATCGCTTTCTTCGCTACGGCCGTCATTGCATCCGGCGTAAAGGTCAGATTCACATCCTCCATCTCAAACAGTTTCTGATACTGTTTGACCAGCGCATTTTTCGGCTCGGTAAGAATGGTGACCAGTGCGTCTTCGTCCAGGTCCTCAAGCGTGGCCAGGACCGGCAGACGACCGATGAATTCCGGGATCAGACCATAGCGTTGCAAGTCTTCCGGCTCGACTGTGCGCAGGATTTCACCCACCCGGCGCGCTTCCGGATCCTGCACATCAGCACCAAAGCCGATCGAGGCGGCTTCACCGCGTGAGGAAATAATCTTGTCCAGGCCGGCAAACGCGCCGCCACAGATGAACAGGATATTGGTCGTGTCGACTTGCAGGAATTCCTGTTGCGGGTGTTTCCGGCCGCCTTGAGGTGGAACCGCCGCGACGGTGCCTTCCATCAGTTTCAACAGCGCTTGCTGAACACCCTCGCCTGAGACGTCACGGGTAATGGAAGGATTGTCCGACTTGCGGGAAATCTTGTCGATCTCGTCAATATAGACGATGCCACGCTGCGCCCGCTCGACATTATAGTCAGAGGCTTGCAGCAGTTTCAGGACGATATTCTCGACATCCTCACCGACATAACCGGCTTCGGTCAGCGTCGTCGCATCAGCCATGGTGAACGGCACATCCAGAACCCGGGCCAGCGTCTGCGCCAGCAAGGTCTTGCCGCAACCGGTCGGACCGATCAGCATGATGTTTGATTTGGCGAGTTCGACACCATCTGCGCCACCTGGATTGGCCAGGCGCTTATAATGGTTGTGAACCGCCACAGACAGGATCCGCTTCGCATAGGCCTGTCCGATCACGTAATCGTCGAGTACTTCGCAAATCTCTTGCGGGGTCGGAACGCCCTCTTTCGCCTTGAAACCAGAGGTTTTGTTCTCTTCACGAATAATGTCCATGCAGAGTTCGACGCATTCATCACAGATGAAGACGGTCGGGCCCGCGATCAGTTTCTTTACTTCGTGCTGGCTCTTTCCGCAGAAAGAGCAATAGAGCGTATTCTTCGAATCGCCACCAGAACCGTTTTGCTTTGCCATGGGCAACCTCTATGACACGCATGGATTAACATGCGATTTACTGGGACCGAATCCCAGACACTACTCGTAACTCTATAACCCTGACGGGCAGGCGCAAGCCTTAGCTCTCATTCTCAATGCAGGATGAGTGCCTATTAATCTTCACCAGGATCTTCGCGGCGCTCGTAAACCGTATCAACAATTCCGAACTCTCTCGCATCCTCGGCCGTCATGAAAGTGTCGCGATCGAGTTTTTTCTCAATCGTTTCATAGTCCTGGCCGGTATGCTTCACGTAAATATCGTTCAGGCGTTTCTTCAGATCAAGGATTTCCTCGGCATGACGCTCAATATCAGACGCCACCCCGCGATAACCACCAGAAGGCTGGTGAACCATCACGCGGGAGTTTGGCAGCGCGATCCGATTGCCTTTATCCCCGGCCGCAAGCAGCAAAGACCCCATACTGGCCGCCTGACCAATACAAAGTGTCGAGATCGGGCAGCGGATATACTGCATCGTGTCATAGATAGCCAAACCGGCGGTCACATAGCCGCCGGGGCTGTTAATATAGATGCCGACATCCTTTTTCGGATTTTCCGATTCCAGAAACAGCAATTGTGCACAGACCAGAGACGCCGTCGTGTCATCAATCGGGCCGGTGATGAAGATCAGCCGTTCCTTGAGCAGGCGGGAAAAGATATCGAACGCGCGCTCACCGCGGCTGGTTTGTTCAATAACAGTTGGGACCAGGTTCACATCAGTCGGGCGCGGATCGAACATTTAATTACCTTCAAGCGGAAAAATTTGGCCAAGAATTGGCAGACGCTGACATATTTGTCCATTCGCCAGGAGATACAAGGTGTGGATGGCGCTTAACCGTATAAATCGCTCAGCTCCCACGCGGCGTAGCGGTGCCGAACCTGACCGCGAAGTATTTCGCGATATCCCGCGCTGAACCGAGATGCGCATAGCCATTATCGGTTCGCAGGCCCGACAGATGGGATGGCGGCTCAGCCAGGATCAGCGTTGGGGCGTTCCAGCGGCCCTCACCGAGCAGGTCACAAAGCGGCCCGCGCGGATGGGCGATGCCGACATAGCGGATCTCCAACGCTTCCTTGATTGCCGGATAATAATGCAGGACGCCCCAAAGCTCAGCGCATTCCGGACAGAATTCACGGCGATCATTGTCTTCAAATCCGGGCGGCAACAGGAAGAGAATATCCTTATTCATCTCGCATCCTCCAAACGGCTGAACTGATCGGCGGCTTCAGGGAATTTCACGGCCATGCGGCCAAACTCGTCGCGGCTGACGCTGATATGGAGTTCGGCATTTCCGGCCTCATCAAAGGATTCCTGTTCCACTTGTGTATTCGCGTGCAGCCAGGCTCGCAAGGCGCCATCCTTGCTGGTCAGCCTCGCACAAAGTCGAGCCCGGCCCTGATCAATGACACCTTCAATCTCGGCGAGCAGCGTTTCCAGCCCTTCCCCAGTAATCGCCGATACCGGAACCGCGATCATCTGTTCCGCCACGCGCTGCCGTTCTGCTTCCAAGCCATTTCTAACACTCGGCTCGACCATATCGATCTTGTTCCAGACTTCGATAAGCGGCGGCAGCGCCATGCCAGAAAGGTCAGCAAGCTGGAACAGAACCTTCATCACATCCTGTTTCTGTTCTTCATCCGCATCGCTGGACCGGTCGCGCACATGGATCAACAAATCCGCATCCAGCGCCTCTTCCAGAGTCGCGCGGAAACTGTCGACCAGGTGTGTCGGCAGATCGGAAATAAACCCGACAGTGTCGATCAAACTCGCCTCCCCAAGGCGCGGCAATTCGAGCTTTCGGATCGTCGTATCCAATGTGGCAAAGGGCATATCCTTGGCCATGACGTCAGCGCCGGTCAGGCGATTGAATAGAGTCGACTTGCCGGCATTGGTATAGCCTACCAAAGCCAGGATCGGTGTCTCGCGGCGTTTGCGCCCGGCACGCTGAACGCGGCGGGTACGCTGGACGTCTGCCAGATCCCGGCGCAGGCGTTTTACCGCCCGGTCGATCATGCGCTTGTCCGCCTCGAGCTGCGTTTCACCGGGGCCGCCAAGGAAGCCGCGTCCACCGCGCTGGCGTTCAAGGTGGGTCCAGGTCCGCACCAGGCGCGATCGCTCGTACAACAACCGGGCCAGTTCGACCTGTAATCGGCCCTCTTTGGTGCGGGCCCGCAGGCCGAATATTTCCAGGATCAGGCCTGTGCGATCAATCACTTTCACACCAAGCCGGTTTTCCAGGTTCCGCTGCTGGATCGGTGTCAGAGCCGCATCGATAATGACGATCGAGCAATCATGGCCTTTCACATCCGCTTCGAGCCGCTCCAAAAGACCGCCTGACAGGAGGAAGCCCGGGGTCGGCTTTCTGACATTCTCGGCGCGCAGGAATTCCAGCTCACAGCCGAGCGCCTCAACCAGGCCGGCTGATTCGTCCAGGCGCACCTCGCTCGGCCGCTCTGATGCCAGAGTCCATGGGATAATAATGCCCGCCTTTTCAGGCGGTTGTTCCAAATCGAACGGTTTTTGCGTCAACTGACCTAGCTATCGTCTTCGTCGAAGAGTTGCACGTGTGCGCCTGGCGCGATGGTCGAGATTGCGTGCTTGTAAACCAGTTGCGGGGGACGTCCATCACCGCGCAACAACACACAAAAGTTATCGAACCAAGTCACAACGCCTTGTAATTTCACACCATTCACCAAGAATATCGTCAATGGCGTTTTAGACTTACGGACGGCGTTTAAGAATGTGTCCTGGAGGTTCTGCTTTTTATCTGAAGACATGTTTTCCCTGTCCTTCTCTTATACTGCAGCGGCTATAACGATTGAAGCCAAATGGCAAGCTATCGCATCGTTATCTTTGCCAAAATGAGGGATTCAACGCAGGCAGCAGCGCAATCACCTCTAATCGCCCAAGGATCATGCCGAGAATGACGCAAAATTGGGCGACGCCGTGCAGTTCGGCATTCATTCCCGCAAGAATGTGCCCGGCATTCGAAAGACTGCCAATCCCGGCCAGGATCGCGTCATCGAATGACAATCCTGCCGCGCTCAACAGAAGGGTCCCGAGCGTGCAGGCCACGATATAGCCGACCAGATAGACCCAGACACTCATCACTGTGCGATCAGACTGACGACGGCGGCGGAAGGCGAAGTGTTTCATGCTGCCGCGATATCCCAATTGGGCAAATTCCAGCGCCACGCGACGGCTCAGCACGATCAGGCGCGCCAGTTTAAAGCCGCCGGCCGCTGATAAGGCCGACCCACCGATCAGAACCGGAAACAGGACGAGCACAATGGGCAGGCGCGAGAATTGCTGCGGATCCGTGAGCGCGATGCCGCTGGTTGCCAAAGATGTGGTTGCCCAACCGATACTCTCGATTAAAGGCAGCCCGGCCAGAAATGCCAGCATGGCAATCAGGGTTAGCGAGCCAATCCAGGCCAGCGTTTCCGGATCAACCAGAACCGAGCGCACCCGCCCCTGACCTGCGCCATCGACAGCGATCAGGCCTAAAGTGCCCAATACCAGACCCAGCCAAAGCGCGATGGAATGCAATGGCCCCGCTTGCGGCGCCACGTCGTATCCGAGCGGATCAACCATGCCGGTTGTGATCGCGCTGACCGCCCCGGCGAGCGCATCTCTCGGCGCCAGGCCGAGCGACAGCAGGATCGCGGCCAGAACAAGAGAACTGCTCAGGATCAACGCGGTGCTCACCCGAATGATGCGCCCGATCGGGTCGAAGAAGCTGCCTTCTGTTTCACTGAAAAAGCGATTTCGGTGAACGCCCGGGCCGCCGAGGTTGAGACCGGAAAAGACGCTTGCCGCGATCGTGATGCTGGCAATCGCGCCGATCAGGTGCAGCATGGCACGCCAGACAAAAATACTGATCGGCATTGGATTCTGCACCGGGTCGAGCCGGCTGTGACCCGTGGTGGTCAGGTTCGAGACGCTTTCATAAAAAGCCGCCAGAAAATCCGGTGTACCGATATAGTCGATGAAGGGTATGGCGGCGATCGCGGCGCCGACCGTCCAGAACAGGAGCGCAACCGCCAACCCATCTCGCGCCTGCGCGCGTTTCTGGGGCTTATCGGTTAACAGGATCACCGTTGACCCAAGCGCACCAATGCTGATCGACGTGCCGGCAAAGACCATTAATTGCTGCGTTTCGCCGGTCGCGGCAGCGACCATGAAACAAACGGCCAGCAAGACCGAGAAGCCCAGCGCGACAAATGAAAAGACACGAACGACGGCGAGATGATTCAATCTGTCCTCCCGCCTAGAAGAAGTCTGCGCTGACCCTGAAGAATTGCTCGACTTTGCGGGTCGCGCTGGTCTCGTAGAACAGAAGCAGTCGATCATCCGTTTCAACGACGGTTTTGGCCGTCGGGAAGATGATCTCCTCACCGCGAATGAGTGCCGCTGAGGTCACGCCATCCGGCAAATGCGCATAATCGATCGGTTTGCCGATCAGAGGGGAGGATTCCAGTGTCACCCCTTCCGCAATCTCTGCCGCACCATTTTCGATGGATTGGACAGATAGAATACGTCCGCGCCGCAGTTTGGTGAGGATCTTGGAGACACTCAGCGCCCGCGGATCAAGGACAGCGTCAATGTCCAGATCCTGCGATATCGCAATCAATTCATACGCATTCACCAGCGCATGGGTCCGCTTGGCGCCCAATTGTTTGGCCAGTTTACCGATCAGCATATTGGTCTTGTCGTCATTGGTGACAGCGATCACGATATCGGCCTTGTCCGCGCCGGCTTCCTCGAGCACATCGCGCGCCAGACCATCGCCATGGATGACAATGGTCTGTTTCAACGCCGAGACCGCGATATCGGCCTTGCCGACATCAGACTCGATGATGCGCACCCGGACCTTGCCATCCCGTTCCAGATTGCTGGCAACATAGGTTCCGACATTACCGCCACCGACAATGACGACGCGTTTATGGTCTTCAATATCGCGATTGAACAATTTGTTGAGCCGGGGTGTCGAACGGCGGGTCACAGCGACATAAGCAATATCGCCGGGCTGGAGCTGGTCATTGCCGCGTGGAGCAAAGACACTGGCACCGCGCTTGATCCCGATTACACGCGCGCCGAGATCCGGAAAAATGCCAGAGATCTGGTCCAGCGCCGTTTCGAGCAAAGGGCTGTCATCGCGCACTTTCATGCCGAGGATTTGCAACTCTCCCGCCTCAAACGAGATGCTGGAAATCGCACTCGGGGCCCGGATGCGCCGCAAAATCGCTTCGCCGACTTCGATTTCGGGCGAAATGATCAGATCGATCGGCAGGGCGGATTTGGAAAACAGTTCTGAATACTGGCCATCGAGATAGGCCTGGGCTCGCACCCGGGCAATTTTGGTCGGGACTGAGAATAACGTGTCCGCCACCTGACAGATGACCATATTGATCTCGTCGAAATGCGTGACGGCAATCAACATATCTGCAGACTCTGCCCCGGCCGCCCGTAAAACATCAGGATGGGCGGCATGCCCCACCACACCGCGCACATCGAAATCAATCTGAACCTGTTCGATCAGACTGTTATTTTCATCGATCATGATAATGTCGTGGTGCTCATGCGCCAGGTGGCGGGCAATGCCCTGCCCCACGCGGCCAGCTCCACAGATGATCACACGCATTTAACGACTATCCGTACGACTCGCAGACGCGTTTACGCCAAGGGCCTTTAATTTTCGGTGTAGAGCCGAGCGTTCCATGCCGATAAACTCGGCTGTACGCGAAATATTGCCATCGAAACGAGTAATCTGAAGGGTCAGATAATCCCGCTCGAATTGCTCCCGCGCGTCCCGCAAAGACAGACCGACGAAATCAGCGGAAACGCCCATGGCATCACCAGAATCATCGCTGCCACGATCGAGCGGTAGTTCTTCCACCGTCACCATTTGATCATTGCTGTCGCGCGACAGGATCAGCACCCGTTCAACGACATTGCGCAATTGGCGAACGTTTCCGGGCCAGTTCATTGATTGCAGAACGGCAATCGCCTCCTTGCTGAAGATTCGCGGCGTCAGGCCCGAGGAATCGGCGATCCGGGCGCTGAAATACTCGACCAGGTCTGGAATATCGTCCCGGCGCTCGGCCAGAGATGGCACAGAGAGCGGCACGACGTTCAACCGATAATAAAGATCCTTCCGAAACGCTGTCGCCTCGATCGCCTTTTCCAGGTCGCGGGTCGATGAGGACATGACGCGGACATCGACTTTCACATCCGATCCCCCGCCGACCCGTGAGAAACGCTGCTCGGTCAAAACGCGCAGGATCTTGCTCTGCGTGCCCAGTGGCATATCGCCGACTTCGTCCAGCAAGAGCGTGCCACCATGCGCTTGTTCGAACACGCCGATCTTGACTGGCATGCCGGATGAATCCTCTTCGCCGAACAGTTCGCGTTCCATCTGTTCCGGTGCGATATTGGCGGCATTCACGGCAACGAACGGCCCCCCTGCGCGTCGCGAATGGTCGTGAATCAGTTTGGCGCACAACTCCTTGCCAACCCCTGCTTCGCCAGAGACCAGCACGCGAGAATTTGTCGGCGCGACTTTCTCGATATGCGCCCTCAGGGCTTGCGCAGCCCCACTATCGCCAATCCACTCTGAGACCGAGAAATTATGCGTGCGGAGCGTTTCATTCTCACGCTTTAACTTGGCGGACTCAATTGCGCGTGAGACCAGATGGAGCAGTCGATCAGCCTTGAACGGCTTTTCGATAAAGTCATACGCGCCTCGGCGAATGGCCGCGACCGCTGTTTCGACATTGCCATGACCACTAATGACAATCACCGGCAACATCGGATCGATCGCCTTGAGATATTTCAGGACCGACAGACCATCCATGTCGCTACCTTGAAGCCAGACATCGAGCACGACCAGACTGGGTGTGCGCGATCGCACCTGCTCGATCGCTGATTCAGCGGTGGCAGCGGTGCGCACGCCATGGCCATCATCTTCCAGGACGCCGGCAATCAGTTCGCGAATATCCGGTTCGTCATCAACAACGAGAATGTCAGTACTCATCAGCAAGCTCCAAAGGCTGGTCTTTCACGTCTGAGTCTGTGGTCAAACTCAGCGGCAAAACAATTTTAACGATGGCCCCCCGGGCCCCGTGTTCGGGTTCGAGTAATTGCACGCTTCCGCCATGGTCCATGATCACACGGTTGACGATCGCAAGACCCAGGCCAGTTCCGCCTTCCTTGGCGGTGACATAGGGTTCCAGCAACTGTTCTCGGGCGTCCTGCGGGAAGCCCGGCCCATTATCCTCGATGCGAATAACGATCAGCCCGTCCTCGCCGACGGGATCCACCGCAACCGAGATCTGACCTTGCGTCTCATCGGTTTGTGGTCGGCTGGCCAGGGCTTCTGCGGCATTCTTTACGATATTTGTCAGCGCCTGTCCGAGCAGGCGTTCATCGCCCAGGATCGACAAGCCGCCTTGCGGCAGACTGAGTCCAAACTTGAAATCCGGATTGACCACACGCTGCGCGAAAACCACGTCCGTGATCAGGGCGGCGAGATCGAACCGGCTCGGCGTTGGTTTTGGCATCCGGGCAAAATCCGAGAATTCCTGCACCATGCGACCAATGTCAGAGACCTGGCGCAGAATGGTATTGATGCAGCGTTCGAAAACACCGTCTTCATCGCTGATCTGGTCTCCGTAACGGCGACGTATGCGTTCCGTCGACAACTGGATCGGGGTCAGCGGGTTTCGGATCTCATGCGCAATCCGGCGAGCGACATCGCGCCAGGCGAGCTGCCGCTGCGCTGAGATCAGGCGCGTCGTGTCATCCAGGGTGACAACATACCCTTCCACCGTATCAGACGTGACTTTCAGGCGGACATGGCGCAATCCGTCTTCTGTCATCAGATTGATGAAGGCATCATCCTGCGAACGTTGCACCTGTTCCTCGACCACGCGCTGCCAGATTTCCGGACTGATCTCGGACAGCGGTTTGCCTTCCAACTGACCCAGATTCAGAAGCGTCTCAGCCGATCGATTGGCAATGGTGACAATCCCGCTGGAATCAATCCGGATCACACCGGAGCTTAATTCTACGAGCAATGTTTCGAGGAACCGTCGGCGCTGTTCAGCTTCTTCACGGGCGGAGACCAGGTCATCTCGCCTTTCGTCCAGCTGGCGGGTCATCAGGTTGAATGAATTGGATAGAACCCGGACTTCATCTTCAGGCTCAGGCAATGGCAC
>JBCCCT010000101.1:0-12222 GCA_039033355.1 Pseudomonadota bacterium
CAGCCTGGCAGCTGCACGATCATGGAGATAAAAAATGAGCTTACGTAATCTGCTTCTGGCAGGCGCAACCCTTGCTGCGGGCACAATGGCTGTGACCGCTCCCGCAAATGCATCAATCATCGACCGCCCGCACTTTAAAGTGCTGGGTGTCGTCATCGTTTGGGCCGCTGATGATTCAGACGGCAGCACGCCAATCGCAACCGATTTTGTCATCAATGACACAACCGGTGCTGGCGATACGGATCTGATCCTTCAGGACGGCCGCACGGTTCTGACCGGAACGCTGACCGCGACGGCTGACTCTGCTTCTACGGCTGGACTTGGTTCTGTTCTCAGCATCGACAATGGCAGCGGCACCATCGCTTCTGTTGATACAGACAGCCCGTCTAACTTCGCGGCTTTCGACGTTACTGGCGCGTCACTGACCGGCGATGCACTGACCTATGAATCAAGCTTTTACGTGGCTTCAAACACCGCCTTCGCGATCGATGGCGTGGCCACTCAAACAGCTCAAAGCGGTGACTTCACGATGGCCAATATCGGCTATGACATGGATGTCACGGTTTCAGGGAATGACGGCATTGCGTTTGGTGCCAATGCCCAGAACCCATTGGGCGGCTTTACGAGCTTCACAAACCTGAGCCAGGTCGACGGCACGAACCCTGTCTTTGTCGGTGGTCAGCGGACGGCTTCATCTGCCGGTACGATTGCCAGCCAGTCTGTTCGCTTTGACGCGACTTACACGCTGGGCGCCGGTGGTGCTTATGACCTGTCGCAAGGCGCTGGTGAGATCCAGGCCGACGTCGTCTACACGGTCTATGTGCCGTAAGCGACCAAACACTCAAAGTCTTTGATGTGCAGCGCACCCGGTTCTGATGAGCCGGGTGCACTTGCAATCGGGCACTTTCCGGCGATGGCAATCATCGCTACACACCGACGCCATGAAAGCGATCCTGCGCAGCGCCACTGTTACGTCTATCCTGGGATGGATCATCTGGGCCTATATGGCGCTTTGCAACCGCACCATACGCTGGTCGGTCGAAGGCGATGAAGAGGCTCTGAAAGTCTGGCTCGGCTATCCCAACATTATTGTCGCGGCCTGGCATTCGACCATCTTGCTCCTGCCCTCAGGCTGGAACCGGATCATTCAGAAATGGCCACAGCAGAAGACGCGATCGGCGATGCTCATCTCGTTGTCCAAGGATGGGGAGCCGGTAGCCAAGGCGATCAAGCATCTCGGCCTCGAGGCGGTTCGCGGATCCTCGACCCATAAGCGCAAGAAACGCGACAAGGGCGGCATGAAAGCCCTGGCCGAAGCCTTGCGTATCTTGAAGACCGGCGGCGGCATTTGTATCACGCCGGATGGGCCGCGCGGTCCGGCCGAGATCGCGCAGAACGGACCCATTATCATGGCGCAACGATCGAGCGCCCCTATCCTGCCTTATGCCATCGTGTCCGCGCCAAGGCGCCGTCTGAAAACCTGGGACGGTTTCCGCATCCCGTATCCGTTCAGCCGTGGGGCCCTGGTGTTTGGTGAAGCGGTCATCCCGTCCAAGGAAGACGATCGCGAAACCTTGCGTCAGAAACTGGAAGACAATCTGAATGCCGCGATGCAGCGGGCCGAGGATTTGGCGCAAAAAAAAGGCCACTCGTGAAAGTGGCCTTAGTCAAGCAAGAAGGACGTCGTCAGGCGTTTCGTCAAAGAGGCGAAGTCCCTGTCGACATGACCTTTATACGTCAGTCCACATGAACGGGATTGCACCACCGTCTCATATTCTATTCATCTTCAGGTCCCGGAAATCCGGGTTTCTGAACGGCTATTCAGACGCCCGTGTAAAAATGGCTTCGAGCGAGCGAAGATTCATCCCATTTTTGACATAGTTGGCCGGCGTCAGGTTGACTGCCTTGATCATCGCCCGCTCGATTCTCGAATTGCCCGACTCATCGGGCACCAGATCAAAGTCGAGAATGTTGATACATCCCGTATCCTGCTCAAATGCCGCGCTGGAACCAAGCGGTGCGCCAATCGCCCAGGCCAGGATCATCCGGTTCACCACTTCATGCGCCACCAGCAAGGCGGACGCCCAGCCTGGCCGCGACAAGAGTCCTTTGAGTCCATCCTCAATCCGCAGCATGGCGTCGGAGAATTTCTCGCCCCCTTCCAGAAAGGTCGCGCCGGGTTTGCCGGCCTGCTCGAACTGAAACGTCATCGTCGCCGCAAGATGCTCGGGTGATTTGAAATCAATGTACTGACCCGACCGCAATTCCTTGAACCGCGGCTCGAATTCAAGCTCAGGCGCCGTCAAATCATGCTGCGCCAATACAATGGTCGCGGTCTCTTCGGTGCGGCGAAGACCGGTATGAAAGGCGACATCCAATTGGACATCGGACAGAGCGATGCCAGCGGCTTTGGCTTCTTCGCGGCCTTGATCGGTCAAATAGGCAATCGACGGGTCCTGCGCGGCCCGCACTTCCGGAGAGGTATAATCAACATTGCCATGACGCATCAGATACAAACGTCGTCGCCCTGTTGTTCCCGGTAATGCGCCCATGCAAGCCT
Organism: Pseudomonadota bacterium; assembly: GCA_039033355.1. Classification (GTDB taxonomy): domain Bacteria; phylum Pseudomonadota; class Alphaproteobacteria; order Caulobacterales; family Hyphomonadaceae; genus Henriciella. Next base: position 2,561 of record JBCCCT010000101.1, read on the forward strand.
CCGCTCATTCGCGTTTCCAAAAGAGGCCTATTAAGCGATTCCCCAGTCCTTGAGCACCTCTTCCTGATGTTCTCCAATGCCGGCTGGCTTGCCTTGAATGGCACCAGGGGTCTTTGAGAATCGCGGGGCGGGCCCGGGCTGCACGACACCATCGACGGTTTCGAACGTCCCGCGATCCGTATTGTGCTTGTAATCAGGGGCTTCTGCCATGGACAGGACAGGCGCGAAACAGATATCAGTCCCTTCCATGATTTCGCACCATTCATCGCGAGTCTTGGTCTTGAAGACGACCATGAGCTTGGCCTTCAAGTCAGGCCATTTTGAGCGATCCATCTGGGCCTGAAAGTCTGGATCCGTGAGGCCAGCCTTTTCGACCAGCAAGGCATAGAATTGTGGTTCGATCGACCCAATCGACACCCATTTCCCGTCCGAACATTCATATGTGTCATAGAAATGCGCGCCACCATCGAGCAGATTCGCTTCGCGATCATCGGTCCACATCCCCATGGCGCGCATGCCATAGAACATGGTCGCCAGAGACGCTGCGCCATCAGACATGGCGCAATCAATCACCTGACCGACACCGCCATTCTTCACATTGATGATCGCAGCCAGCACGCCCATAGCCAGATACAACGCGCCGCCACCATAATCGCCGATTAGGTTCAGCGGTGGACGTGGTCGTCCATCTCCATCCCCCATCGCGTGCAAGGCGCCCGTGATGGCGATATAGTTGAGGTCGTGGCCAGCCGAATGACTGAGCGCGCCGTGCTGGCCCCAGCCGGTCATGCGACCATAGACCAGTTTCGGATTACGGGCGAGTACCGCATCGGGGCCAAGTCCGTTTCGCTCCATGACCCCCGGGCGAAACCCCTCGATCAGGCCATCGGCCTGCTCCAGCAGCTTCAGCGCGGTTTCACGATCGGCTTCGTCCTTGAGGTTGAGGGCGATGGAGCGGCGTCCCCGGCTCATCACATCAGCCGGATTGCCGGGTCGCGTCTTGCCGGCGCGATCGATTCTGACGACGTCGGCGCCCATATCGCTGAGCAGCATGCCGCAAAACGGACAGGGTCCTATGCCCGCGAATTCCACGATTTTGACACCTGTCAAAGGCCCCTGCGCCATACTCTTCTCCCTGATATCGAAAACTAAAAAACTCTTGGATCAACCAGACCTTAAGACTCCAGAGCGCAAAGAAAAAGCCTAACCCTACGTCGACTAAAGGGACTTGGAAGATGTTTAGCGAGCAGAGCTTTGATGCCCCGGTCATCCATGTGGTGTCGGAAAGTCCGCGTCTGGAAATGCTTCAGGCCCGCTTGCGACAGGCCGGGATCAGACCGGTCCCGGTGCGCGGCTCTTATCTACCGCCCGACTCGGCGCCCGCTTTTATCGACCTTTTGACCCGCGATTTCGAGTTTGATCCAACTGATGGTCGGCTCTTTGTCACGATTGGCAAACAGGAACAGGCGCCAAACAGGAGCGAGATCCACCTCACGGACATCGCTCAGATTGCGACGCTTCCGGCGCGCCTCGCGATTCGCCAACGCGAGCAGCAGCGCAAACAGGAAATCCAGTTGCGCGCTCGGACGTCGGAGAAATTCGGATCCGCCTCCCCTGCAATACCGGCCCGTCAGAAATCCCGGGTCCTGTGGTTGGGGCATGACGCACCGTTTCTGAACGCCATCAAAGCCGGACTGGCGAGCCGCGAGATCAGCCTCGTCGCAGCGATTTCCCGACTCACGGCCGAAGACTATCTCGTCAGCGGAGCCTTCCAGACCATTATCCTCTGTCCAGCCTCACCCGATGATGAGGCCGCGAAATTGCTCGGCACCTTGTCTCACCTGGAATTGGCGCAAGCGCCGCAAGTCATTTTGCTGCTGCGACCGGACCTGGCCAATAAATTGAGCGCTGGCATCGATCAGGCAGACCAGATTGTCGATCTGTCGACGGACCTCGATTTCGTCGCATCGCGCCTGCAAGCGATTTGTGCGGAGGCTGAGCTGGCCACCGAACCGTCTTATGGCCTGTCCTCCAGTGCACAGGACCCCGCCACGGGTCTGGTCTCACGCGAGTATCTAGAATCACATGTTGAGGCGCAAATGGCGCAGGCCGATCGCTTGGCCACATCCTTGTCTCTCATCGCGATCGAGACCCCGGACGCAACGGACCTCCGACACACAGCGCGCACCATTAAAGCCTTGCTCCGCGATACCGATCTCGCGGCGCGGCTGGACAATCATCATATCTGTGTGACGCTTCCGAACACGCAATATCGCGGTGCTGTTGTGCTGGCCCGCCGGATTGAAGCGGCCCTGGAACGGCCAACGGAATGGCGGGTCATTGAACGTCGCCAATTTCACACGCTGAAAACGCTATTGGGTGGATTGACCGCGAAGACGTCCCTGTCCAAACGCCGGACCGCCTAAGCCAGTTCTGACGCGGTTGCTTTCAATTCCGATAGCAATCCTTTGACGGCCCGCATGCGCGGTGCGGACTCGGCGGGCACGCCCATCACCACCAGTTTGCTGTCCGGGCGCAATTTCATCTTTCCGGGTCGTGACCGAACCAGCATCATCAATTGCGCCGGATCGACGCTCGTATCATCCCGGAAGGTGACGACGACCCCTTTCGGCCCTGCATCCAGTTTGGAGATACCGAGCGCCTTGCACGTCACTTTCACGGCGGTGACTTCAAGCAATTGCTTGGTTTCGTCCGGCAATGGACCAAATCGATCAATCAGCTCTGCCGCAAACGCCTCGCGCTCTTGCTCGGTGGTCAGGTCCGCCAGCCGGCGATACAGCCCGAGACGAACCCCGAGATCCTCGACATAGCCGTCCGGGATCAGAACCGAAATGCCGAGATTGATTTGCGGCGACCATTCATCTGCGACGTCTTCATCCGTATTTGATCCGGATTGCAGCGCCTTGACCGCGTCCTCCAGCATTTGCTGGTAAAGCTCGACGCCGACTTCCTTGACATGCCCGGATTGTTGATCCCCCAGCAAATTGCCGCCGCCCCGCATGTCGAGGTCATGGCTGGCCAACTGGAACCCGGCGCCGAGACTGTCAAGCGACTGCAAGACCCGCAAACGGCGCTCGGCGGACTGCGAAATGACCCGATCCGCCGGCGTAGTGAGATAGGCATAAGCGCGCAGCTTTGACCGCCCGACCCGGCCCCGCAATTGATACAATTGCGCCAGACCGAAACGATTCGACTTGTGAATCACCAATGTATTGGCGCGCGGGATATCAAGGCCACTCTCCACAATTGTGGTCGAGAGCAGGACATCATACTCGCCCTCATAGAAGGCGGTCATCAGATCCTCGAGTTCGCCCGCCGGCATCTGGCCATGTGCGACACAGAATTTCACTTCCGGCACATTCGCCTTGAGGAAATTCTCAAGGTAATCGAGATCGGAAATTCGGGGCGCCACATAATAACTTTGTCCGCCGCGATATTTTTCCCGCAACAGGGCTTCGCGAATGGTAACAGCATCGAATTCCGTGACATAGGTCCGCACGGCCAGGCGGTCGACAGGCGGTGTCGCGATGATGGACAGATCGCGAATGCCGGTCAGCGCCATTTGCAAGGTTCGCGGGATCGGTGTCGCCGACAGGGTCAGCACGTGGACGTCGGCTTTCAGCTCTTTCAGCCGTTCCTTATGCTTGACCCCAAATCGTTGCTCTTCGTCCACCACCAGCAGGCCGAGGCGCTTGAACTCGACATTCTTGGCCAGGAGCGCATGCGTCCCGATCACCACATCGACGGTACCGGCAGCCATGCCGGCTTTGGTTTCACTCGCCTCTTTGGCGGAGACAAATCGCGACAAAGGTTTGACCTGCAATGGCCAACCCGCGAACCGCGCTGCGAACGTATTGTAATGCTGCCGGGCCAATAGGGTTGTCGGCGCGATGACAGCGACTTGGTGCCCGGCCATGGCGGCGACGAAGGCGGCGCGCAAGGCGACTTCCGTCTTGCCGAATCCGACATCGCCGCAGACCAGCCGATCCATCGGCTTGCCGGAAGACAGGTCACCGAGCACGTCTTCAATCGCGTTCAGCTGATCGTCGGTCTCTTCATACGGGAAGCGCGCGGCGAACTCTTCATACAACCCGTCACCGGAAACGACCGCATCGGCTTTCTTCATCTCACGCGCCGCGGCAATGGCCATCAGCTCGGCCGCCATTTCGAGGATTTTCTTCTTGGCTCTCGCCTTGCGCGTCTGCCAGCCAACGCCGCCCAGGGCATCGATCGCGCTTTCGGCATCCTCGCTGCCATAGCGGCTAATCAGATCAATATTCTCAACCGGCAGGAAGACCTTGTCGCCCTTGGCATAGCCGAGCTCGAGACAGTCATGTGCGGCGCCTGCCAGGTCGAGCGTCTTCAGGCCTTCATAGCGCCCGACCCCATGATCGACATGGACGACCAGATCGCCGGGGTTAAGACTGCCGGCTTCAGCGATGAAGTTCGCTGCCTTGCGTTTGCGACGCGGCGCCGCAAGGCGGTCACCGAGAATGTCGGGCTCGCCAATAATGATGAGATCCTCGGTCTCGAAGCCATGCTCCAGAGGCAATTCACAGATCGCGATTTCGGCTTGCCTTGCCGCGTCGAGCGAATAGACGCGCGTCGCATCCGGCAAGCCATGATCTTCGAGCACGCCTTCAAGCCGACTGGCAGAACCATCGGTCCAGGCGGCGAAGACAACAGCCTTGCCAGACTCCTTCACCGCTTTGGCGTGCGCAGCCGCGACTTCGAAAATATTGATCTCGGGTTGCGCGCGTTCGGGTGCAAAGTCCCGGCCTTGAACGCCTTGCATGTTGAGGCCGCCATCCCCCTGCCCGGCATGGAACCTGGCAACCCCGCGCGATTGCAGCGCGCCGGACAGATCATCATCGGTTAGATACAAATGATGGGGGGGCAGGACGCGGGCCTGACGTTCCTCACCCGCCGCTTCCAGGCGTGCCGCATAATAGTCGCGCGCCTGGGTCAGACGTTCACTTGCCGCTTCGGCTGACAAAGCCCCTAACCCGATCAACGCCCCGGGACCGATATAGTCGAACACGGTATCCAGTTCGCCGTGGAAGAGCGGGAGCCACCCCTCGATCCCGCCGCGGCGGATTTCAGCGCGCGCCGCTTCGTACATCGGATCGCCAACGGGCGAACCGAGTTCGGCAAGATAACGCTCACGAAACAGGCTCAGGGTCTGTTCGCTGAACAGGATTTCGGAGACCGGCGCGAGCGAGACCCGATTAAGGGTTCGGGTAGAAATCTGGGTTTCCGGGTCAAACGCCTTGATGGTCTCAACTTCATCGCCAAACAGGTCGAGACGAACCGGCTCATCCCCGGTCGGGGGGAAGATATCAATCTTGCCACCGCGAATGGAATATTCGCCTTTCTCCGACACGGATGCGACTCGGACATAGCCGTTGATTGACAAATAGGATGACAGATCATCCTGCTGGATCCTGCCACCGGTGAACACTGACAGCGAACTGGCGCGCATCGTGGCGCGTGGCGGCACTCGCTGGACCAGAGAGCTGGCCGTTGTGATGACCAGACAGGGCTCTGCATTGGCCGCGCGTTGAGATAGCTGCGCCAGGGCCGCACAGCGCGCCGCCGCGACCGCCGGCGACGGACTGACTCGATCATAAGGAAGAACGTCCCAGCCCGGCAGGCGAATAATCTCAAGCGCCGGTCGATAGAACTGTGCGAGTTTCATCGCTGTCGCCGCCTGCTTGTCATCGCGAGCGACATAAAGCGCAGCGGTGCCCCGCACATCCAGCGCCTCGATCAGACGCAACAGATCAAGCCCGAATGGGGCCCCATACACAGCAGCTGGGCTGGATAGACTGGATAGCAACGAGGCCTGACTCATCAGAGATCGGTTCCGCTCGATTGGGGATTGCGCGCGCGAAGGGCGCTACATAACGCATCGAATTAGAATGGCTAGGTCTTCATGTAGCAGACCACGCCGGTTATGCAGATAAGTCCATACCCGCTAGTATAAATTGAGAGTCGCATAGAGATGAAGTTTGGACATGTTGCGAATAATTAGCCTGTTAAGCCTTTGCTGTATTGCGGCCTGTACCAGCCCCGCGCCGGACCTTCAGGATGGCGGTAAAACCTACCATGTCTATGTTCTGGCCGGGCAGTCGAATATGGAAGGGTACGCGCCCATAACAGACCTTCCCGAAGAGCTGACAGAGGTGCGCCCGGACTTCCCGATATTTATGGGCAATATGCCATATGACCACGATCGCACGGGCGGGCGCGGCCTGTGGGCGCCCTTGTCTCCAGGCTTCGGAACAGAGTTTGGGTCCAATGGTAAAGAAAATCGGTTGAGCAAATTCTTTGGTCCCGAACTCACTTTCGCACGCGAGATGAAACGCTTGCGCCCCGAGCAGAATGTGGCCCTGATCAAGTATGCCCGCAGCGGGGCAAGCATTGCGGTTGGCGCATCACATGGCGGCAATTGGCAACCAGATTATCGCGGTAAAAATGGCCTCAATCAGTATGATTTCGCGGTCCAGACAATCGAGACCGCCTTCGCCCAAGGGGATATCGATGGTGATGGCTTGCGCGACCAGTTAATCCCGGCCGGTCTGCTTTGGATGCAGGGTGAAGGCGATGCGCTCGCATCAGCCCCGGCGGAGGCCTATTATCTCAATCTGAACAATCTCATACACCACTTGCGGCAAACTCTTCGAGCGCCCACGTTGCCGCTGGTCATTGGCAAGATCACCGATTCACACATGAATGCAGGCGGTCCGATGATGCCGCACATTGAACAGGTGCATGATGCGCAAGGCACCTTTGTATCGCGCGATCCGTGCGCCGCTTATCTAACAGAAACCGACGACTATGCGCATGCAGCAGATGGCTGGCACTATACCGCTGATGGCTATTTGAGGATGGGACGTGCGTTTGCGAGACTTCTGACAACGCTACCACCAAGCTGCAAATCCACGGACTAAACGTGCGAATCAATCCTTGTGGACAAGTCTGTAATTCAGCAGGGGTTTCATGCCATGAAGGGCTGCCCAAGAATAACGAACTTGGTTAAGAGGGCCCGATGAGCAATGCCATCGCCCCCCTGCACTCGCCAGAAGAGTCCGGACCGGATCTGCCGCACAACCTGTCGGCCGAAGCGGCCGTGATTGGCTCCATCCTGTATGACAATAACGCGTTTCAGCGTGTGTCGGACATTTTGCGCCCGATCGATTTCTATGCGCCGGCGCATCAGGAAATTTTCGAAGCCTGCCAGATGCTGATCCAAAATGGCCGCGTGGCAGATGGCGTCACGCTGCGCGAGCAGTTCGAAAAAGATGAGCGGCTGACCCAAATTGGCGGCGCGCAATATCTCGCCGACCTGCTCGACAGCGCGGCATTCGGACCTGAGGTCCAGGATTATGCTCGCATCATTCGCGACCTCGCCATGCGACGGGAGCTGATCAATATTGGTGCCGGCGTGCAATCGCGCGCGCAGCATCATGACCGCGATGTCGATGGGAGCCAGCAGATCGAGCTGGCGGAACGTGAACTGTTTGCGCTGGCGGAACGCGGCTCGACCGGGCGCGGGTTTTCGACCTTCTCCGACGCGCTCACGGAATCCCTGCAAATGGCCGAAGCAGCCTTCAAGCGCGAAGGCAAGATTGCCGGCATTGCAACACGCCTCGATGATCTCGATCACAAAATGGGCGGCCTGCACAAATCCGACTTGATCATCCTCGCAGGGCGCCCTTCCATGGGAAAAACCTCGCTGGTCACCAATATCGCCTATAATGTCGCTGCGGATTATCGCGGTGAAAAGCTGGAAGACGGATCAACCAAGACTGTTGAAGGCGGCAAGGTAGCTTTCTTCTCGCTCGAAATGTCATCCGAACAACTGGCAACCCGGATTCTGGCGGAACGGACCAGTATCAATGCGCACAAGATCCGTCAGGGCGATCTCGACAAACATGATTTCGAAACCCTGCGCGAAGGGACAGAGGAGCTGCAGAACCTGCCCCTCTATATTGACGACCAAGGCGGGATTTCAGTCAGCCAGCTGGCCGCACGCGCCCGTCGCCTGCATCGCGCTCAGGGCGTCGACCTGATCATCATCGATTATCTGCAATTGCTGAGCGGCACTTCTGGCAAGGCGGATGTCAATCGGGTCCAGGAGATCACGCAAATCACCACGACCCTGAAAGCGCTGGCCAAGGAGCTGAATGTTCCTGTCATCGCCTTGTCGCAGCTGTCGCGCCAGGTCGAGCAGCGGGACGACAAGCGACCGCAACTCTCTGACCTGCGGGAATCCGGTTCGATCGAACAGGATGCGGATGTCGTGATGTTTGTTTATCGCGAGAGTTATTATCTCGAGCGCACCGAGCCTCAGGCCGATGGCGGAGATCCCGCCGCAGCTGACAAATGGGCGTCCTGGAGACAGCGCATGGACGAAGTCTATGGCACTGCCGAAGTCATTCTGGGCAAGCAACGCCATGGCCCGATCGGCAAAGTGGTTCTGTCATTCGACGCCAATGTCACGCGCTTCGGCAACCTCGCCCGGGGCCCGGCAGACGGTTTTGACGAATAGGCCTTACATCTGCCGCAAAGCGCTGTAATCCGGCCTGCATGAGCCTTCGACCGCGCGCCCATATCCATCTGGCCAATATTGCCGACAATTGGCGTACGCTGCAGGCGGCGCAAACGAGCGGTGTGACCGGGGCTGTGATCAAGGCGGATGCCTATGGCCACGGGATTACACAAGTCGCCGAGACGCTGCATGATGCTGGCTGTGATCATTTCTTCGTGGCCCACGGGCATGAAGCCGAAGTGACACGGGCGACGCTAGGCAGTCACCCAAATATCTATGTGTTGAACGGCCCCTCACCTGACGAGGAAGCGCTGTATCGTGAAAATGCGCTCATTCCGGTGATCAATTCGAGTTTCCAGTTCCGAACCATGGCAGATTGGCTGGTCGATGGCGTAAAGATGCCGCGCGGATTTGCCCTCCATTTCGATACCGGCATGAACCGACTTGGTCTGCCCGTGAGCGATGCCGCGGAGATTGCCGCAGCCAGCGAGGCGCAGGCCCCGATCCTGATTCTGTCTCACCTCGCTTGTGCCGAGGATTCCGGCGCGACCATGAACGTCCATCAGGCCCGCTTGCTGGATACCGTTACAGACGCCTTTCCGGGAATTCCGATCAGCTTTTCGAATTCGGGCGGTGTCTGGCTCGGCGAGGATTTTCACCATGCCCTCACCCGCCCCGGAATTGCGCTTTATGGCGGCGGACAGCCCCCTGAAAACGTCGATCTGAAACCGGGCATGACCTTGTCCGCCCCGATCCTGCAGATCCGCCAGATCGAGACAGGTGAAACGGTGGGCTATGGCGCCACCTGGCGGGCTGACAAACCCACGCTCGTGGCGACGCTCGCCCTGGGTTATGGTGATGGATTCCCGCGTTCGGCCTCGAATAAGGGATTTGCGACACTGGGAGCATTTCGCTGCCCTATTCTCGGCCGGATTTCGATGGATTTGATAACAATTGACGTGACAGAGGCCGCAGAACTTGCGCGCCCGGGTGTTTATGCCCAATTGATCGGGCCAGAAGCACCTTTAGAAGAACAAGCCGCCCTCGCGGGCACTATTGGATACGAACTCACCACAGGACTGACGCC
>JBCCCT010000102.1:0-12051 GCA_039033355.1 Pseudomonadota bacterium
CCGGGTCTCCATAGATCCCCGCTTTCATCCCAAATCGTGCGGAGTTTGACCTCAAAATGGTGGTGTTGGAACCGGGCCACGGAATTGAACCGTGCTACTCCGGGCTCACAACCCGACGCATCGCCATCTATGCTTACCCGGCAAGGCAACCCCTCTTGGACTCGAACCAAGGACATCCGACTTAGAAGGTCGGCGCTCTTCCATCTGAGCTAAGGGGTTCTGGCATCACCGACAGGACTCGAACCTGTAACCTCCGGTTCCGGAAACCGGCGCACCTCCAATTGTGCTACGGTGATATTGGCACCCCCGCCTGGACTTGAACCAGGAGAGACCAGCTTCGTAGGCCGGTGTGCATCCAATTGCCGGGGGCAAGAGTTGATGTCTGAGAGGTTGGTCTGGGTGGCAGGATTTGAACCTGCATCCTAGCCGTCCAAGGGCCATATTCTACCTGATTGAACTACACCCAGTGAGGGTGATCGGGTTTGGCTGGCGTGACTGGGATCGAACCAGTGACCTCTCGCGTAACAGGCGCCTGCTCTACCACTGAGCTACACGCCAAAAGCCGATCATCCGCTAGGCGAATGTCGGTCGATTATTTCGGCGATGTCGTCGTCTGGTAAACATAGTGGGTGAGCGTTTATTCGCGTATTGCAGGATTGTCAAATGAAAAATTTTGGATGGGGCGGCTGGGCTCGAACCAGCGACGTTCCGGCTCAAAACCGGACATTCTACCAACTGAATTACGCCCCATTGAAAATGGTGACGAGAACAGGTCAGGGCTGGAGTGGCGGGTCATAGCGGTTTCGAACCGCTGTTGCCGGATCGACAATCCGGTCTCTTTACCGATTAGAGGAATGACCCTTTGGTACTCCCGGCGGGATTTGAACCCGCGTCACACAGCTTGAAAGGCTGGTAGCTTAGACCGCTAGAAGACGGGAGCGTCTTCTAGTTGCTCTCTCGCGAGAAATCTCGCGGGGCGTTGCTCTGTCGGAGCGTCGTATCGTAGGGTCGTCTAAACATTGGACGCGCTCTTTACGCAGGGAGAGGTTCGATGTCAACAATAATTATTTGGTGCGAAAGGCGGGGGTCGAACCCGCACTATCTCCTGGCTCTCGACCAGGCGCGTCTACCAGTTGCGCCACTTTCGCATTGGTAGGGACGGAGAGATTCGAACTCTCACTGAACACGGTCTGAGCGTGCTGCCTCTGCCAGTTGGGCTACGTCCCCTAAAGGGTGAGTTGGTTGGTGCGGGCTGTGAGAGTCGAACTCACACTGGACGACGTTTTAAGCATCGCGCCTCTGCCAATTGGGCTAAGCCCGCAAGCAGTCGTGGTTCGTTTTTCGAAAAGTCAGAAACGCCGAACCGCCCGCTTACGAGAGCAGGGTTAATCGGCCTGATAGTCGGCTGGAAGCAGTGTGCGACATATTCATTGGATGGGCGGAATACGGTCACGCATCGTCTCAGTCAACAAATTTTTGAGGGCGGCAGGAATTGAACCTACGAAACCGAGAACCCGGTGCCAGTTTTACAGACTGGTGCAGCTTAACCAACAGCTGCCACGCCCACTCAGAAAGTTGGCGGCGGGTGGAGGGCTCGAACCCCGAACCTTTCGGTCCCCACGGTTTTCAAAACCGCTTTGCCTCCATGACGGCACCCGCCGATGGCGGAAGGCGCTGGTCTCGATCCAGATTTTCCATAAGAGAAAAACGCAACGATTAGCAGTCGTGCCCGGACCCCGTCCGGTTCACCTTCCTAAGTATTAGGATCGACTGCTCGAATATCGTTTCATCATGCTGGCGCGTCTAAGTGGACCGTAATGGTAAGTCAAGTCGGTACTCGATCGGATGCGAATAGCTGTATTGGAGCCTCCTCAGGGCGTTGAAGTCGATAAGCTAATGCCCGTTCAAACCCCGTAAGCGGACCATCATCATTCGCCCCGTTTCTTGTTTCCGCCTCGCAACATATACCGCGCGCATCCTACCAAGAGCGCAGAACCGCGGAGCACAAAAATGATCAAGCTATACGGCACCCGAAACTCGCGCGCGTTTCGCTGTCTTTGGGCGTTGGAAGAAGCGAACCTGGATTATGATCTGATCGAAATTGACTGGCAGACCGGGCAGACCCGTACCGCGGACTTCCTGGCACTGAATCCGAACGGCCATGTGCCGGTGTTCGAGCAGGATGGCCTGGTCCTGATCGAGTCGCTGGCGATCAATCTACATATCAGCCAGACCGCAGCGGCAGCCTTCGCGCCCGCCACGCCGCAAGAGCAGACGCAAGCCGTACAGTGGACCGTCTGGGCGATGGGGGAGCTGGAAGGGCCGCATGACAGCGCTAATCGGCAAGACGTGGACGTCGACGACGCGCAGCGTAAGGCCGCATTGGGCGTATTGGACCTGCACCTTACGGATCGAACTTATCTGGTCGCAGATCGGTTTACGGTTGCGGACCTGAATGTTGCCTCTGTGCTGATGCGGCCGAAATATATGCCGCACGTATCTGGCTTTGAGGCCTTGGCGGACTGGTTCGGGCGCTGCGCCGGGCGGCCAGCCCTGGCGCGGGCGCTGGGGCGGGCCTAGCCGATCTGGATCGCGTCGACCCGGTTGGCGTAGACGGCCAGCGCGTCCTTGATCTCAGCCACCGCGGGGAAGGGTGTTTCATAGGTCCAGATCGCGTTCTCGCGGACCGATCCGTCTGCTGCCCGTAAGTGATAATAGCTCGCCTCGCCCTTATACGGACACCAGGTCGTGTGTTCCGAGCGGTCCAGGCGCGACATGTCGATCAGGTCGCGGGGCAGGTAGGCGACCGCCGGATAGTTCGCCTCGCGCAATTCGAGATGGTGCGGGACGGCGAGCACGATTTCGCCCGCCAGCGTGACGCTGACGGGCGTGTGTTTCTGCTCGATTGTAATCGGATGATCCGGGCCAGGGTCGAGCTGGCGGCGCATCAGGCCGCTTCCATTTCGATGCCTTGTTCAGACATGAATTCCTTCAGCTCGCCCGCTTCGAACATTTCCTTGACGATATCGCAGCCGCCGACAAATTCGCCTTTGACATAAAGCTGCGGAATGGTCGGCCAGTTGGAATAGGCCTTGATGCCTTCGCGGACATTCTGGTCTTCCAGCACGTTCACGGCCTGATACTCAACGCCGAGATAGTCCAGCACCTGGACGACGACGGAGCTGAAGCCGCATTGCGGGAAAGTTGGCGTGCCTTTCATGAAGAGCAGCACATCATTGCCTTTGACGGCATTGTCGATGGAGGTGTGGATCGCGTCCGTCATGGCCGTTTACTCCGCTTCTTTCAGAACTTGTTCGCGCGCGACCGGCAGCAATTCCGCCATATGATCGCGAATGCGGGAATCAGACCGCTCAATGCCAGCCTTGTCGAGATCGCCGCGCACCTTGCGGAACACATCATCATCGCCGGCTTCTTCGAGGTCGGACAAGACGACGGTCTTGGCATATGCTTCGGCGTCGTCGCCGTGCAGATCCATCAGTTCAGCGGCCCACAGGCCGAGCAGCTTGTTGCGGCGCGCCATGACCTTGAATTCGGCGGCTTCGTCCAGCGCAAACTTGGCTTCTTCGGCGCGTTTGCGATCATCAAATGAAGACATATGTGTCGAACCTTTATTGCAGGAATATAAGAGACTGCCGCTGATATAGGGGCGCAGGGGGGCTGGGTGCAAGAAGCCTTTTGCCTATTTGGTCCGTTTGGCGTAAGGGGGCGCCTTATTGCGCGGGTCGGTTGAGTCGCCCCGCGCGGCAAGCTCGCCAGAGGGATAGTGCGATGTCACGCAAGCGGATGATTTACGAAGGCAAGGCGAAAATCCTCTATGAGGGGCCTGAACCGAACACGCTGATCCAGTATTTCAAGGATGATGCAACCGCCTTCAACGCTGAAAAGAAAGCGGTTTTGGACGGAAAGGGCGTGCTGAACAATCGCATTTCCGAGTTCATGATGACGCGCCTGGGCGGCGTCGGGATCCCCAATCATTTCATCAAGCGCCTGAATATGCGCGAGCAGTTGATCAAGAAAGTGGAGATTATTCCGCTGGAAGTGATCGTCCGCAATGTCGCGGCCGGGACGATGTCAAAACGGCTCGGGATTGCCGAAGGCACGCAATTGCCGCGGGCGATTGTCGAGTTTTGCCTGAAAAATGATGAATTGGGCGATCCACTGGTCGCGGAAGAGCATATTGCGGCCTTTGGCTGGGCCCAGCCGCATGAAATGGACGAGCTGATCGCGCTGTCTTTGCGGGTCAATGATTTCATGTCGGGCATGTTTGCCGGCGTCGGCATCAAGCTGGTCGATTTCAAGCTGGAATTCGGTCGCTTTTTCGAGAATGACATGCAGCGCGTGATCCTGGCTGACGAGATCAGTCCCGACAGTTGCCGTCTCTGGGACCTGGAGACCAATGAGAAGCTCGACAAGGACCGGTTCCGCCGTGATCTCGGCGGTGTGACAGAGGCTTATGCCGAAGTCGCGCGGCGGCTCGGCATTATCAAGGAAAGCGCCCAGGGCGCTGATATTGTGGACTTTACCCCGGCCGCCAAGTAGCTTTCTCCCTCGGGGAGAGAGATATGGCCTTGAAAGTGATTGGCGCCGGCTTCGGGCGCACCGGGACGCTGTCCATGAAGGCGGCCCTTGAGCAGCTCGGCTATGACAAGTGTCATCACATGTTTGAAGTGATGCCGAATAACGCGCAATTGGATGCCTGGCACGCCATCTCGCAAGGCGCGACGCCCGATTGGGATGCCGTGTTCGAGGGGTTTCAGGCGAGTGTGGACTTTCCGTCTTCGGGCTATTGGCGTGAACTCGCGGCGCATTATCCGGACGCCAGGATCATCCTGACCACGCGCAGCTTTGACAGCTGGTATGACAGTGCCAGCGAGACCATTCATTCACTTAGCCGGAATATTCCGGGCTGGATGCTGATCATCCCCAAGGTCCGCAAGATCAAGCAAATGACTTATGGTGCCGTCTGGGACCGGGTCTTTGCCGGTCAGTTCGAGAATAAAGAGGCCGCCAGAAAGGTCTTTGAACAACATGAGGCAGACGTGAAAGCCGCGTTTCCGGCCAACCGGCTTCTGGTCTTTCACCCGAAAGAAGGCTGGGGGCCCCTTTGTGCATTCCTCGACAAGCCGGTGCCGGATACGGACTTTCCGAACGTCAATGACCGTGCCACGTTCAAGAAGCAGATCAGCATGATGAAGCGCATGCAGATGATTCCCTTCGCTCTGGTCGGGACAGTCGGTCTTGCTGCATTGATCGCCTATCTGGTCTTCCGATAGGAGACGGTTTGCGCTAGACGGAGCGCGACTCAAGAGATCGGAGCGCGATTCCCATGAAAGCGATTGTTCATGTTGGCCTGAAACCTGGTGTCCTCGACCCGCAAGGCAAGGCGGTTGCTGACTCGCTTGGCCGGATGGGATTTGACGAAGTCTCCGGCGCGCGCATTGGCAAGGTGATCGAACTTGATCTTGAAGGAGTGTCGGAAGCCGACGCCGAAGCGCGGGTCAAGGATATGTGCGAGAAGCTGCTCGCCAATACGGTGATTGAAAGCTATCGCGTCGAATTGGTTGCCTAACGGTCCAGCCGCATCAATTGAATATTGCGAAACGCCACGGGATGGCTCTCGGCCTGCAAGGCGAAATGGCCATGTGTGACCGCGCCGGAAAGCCCGAGTCTCGCGGCATCGCCATCATCAGGATCAATGACGGGGGCTTCAAGCCGGAACGCAGGCTCACCTGCGATGAGCAATTGCATCATGTCGCCGCCGCGAACCTCGATTTCAAAGGTCACCCATTCGCCGGCGGGGGCCGCGCGGGTTTCCGAATTGATGCAATGCTGGGTGATCGTCTCGCCTTGCCGGGAAATATGCGTTCCGGGAGTGCAGATATTGGCCGTTGTTCGCGATGAGTCGCGGCTGCGCGTGCCCAGCAATTGGGCTTCAACAGAGACCGGAAAGGCCTGATCCTGCCGCATCGTCTCCGGGGCTTGGGCATGGACCATGACACCGCTATTCATAAACGCCCAGCCAGGGCCGCCGGTCGCCTGCTCGCCAAAGAACCGGTATTCGAATCGCAAGCGATAATCCGATAGATCCTCTGCAAAAAAGAGATGTCCGAAGGCGCCAG
This sequence comes from Pseudomonadota bacterium, assembly GCA_039033355.1. Classification (GTDB taxonomy): domain Bacteria; phylum Pseudomonadota; class Alphaproteobacteria; order Caulobacterales; family Hyphomonadaceae; genus Henriciella. The sequence continues at coordinate 6,141 of JBCCCT010000102.1, forward strand.
CAAAATCTGTCTCACGGTCATAGGACACCACGATCGCTCCGTCGTCGACGCGAAACAGATCAGCCGTGTCGGAGCCAAGCGGCTGCCCGGCAATTTTCGGCGACCAGCCATTCAGAGTTTCGCCATCAAAAATTGAGACCCAGGTCGGGGGGTCCGGGTCCGTGATGAGCGTTGGATGAGCGGAGCAGGCCCAGACGAATAGCGGTGTACCAAGCGACACGACCCATTGTGTTGATCTCATCCGATCCTCCCCGAGAAAAGCTCCCGACAAGTTATGGGTCAAAATCAGGCATCCCTCAAGTAGGAGAGTCTGCCCGCGACGAAGAATCTGAACACCTGTTCATACTTGAATTTATTCAATTTTTTTTCGACGGAATGTGCGCGCAGGTCCGTTTGATCCTTCATGCGAACGATAAACACGGAGGATCGCATGTTGAAAATTGCCATGATTGCATTGGCCACGTCGCTGGCCGCCAACGCAGCTGCCCCGACCGCCCTGGCGGGACCAGCGGAACGGTTTGAACGCTTCGATAATCGCCTTGATCGCCTCGAGCGGCGCGGCGTGATCAAGCAAGGGTCGCGACTGGACTATGTCGAGGATCGCATTGACCGGCGGGAGAACAAGATTGATCGGCGCGAGGATCGCCGTGACCGCGCCGTCAATCATGGTCCGCTTGACCGGCTCGAAGATCGAGTTGATCGCCTTGAGAATATACAGGATCGACGCGAAGACCGTCGCGACCGACGCAACCTGTATTAGGGTCTGAACGCCCCTCTCGTCCGCAGGTCTCTTACCCCGAGGACCCATTTTGTGCAGACGAGTTCAGTGCCTGTCTCAAGGCTTCAAGGACGGGCCGGAGTTTTGCTCCGGTCCGTTTTTTTTGTTGTCGCACGTCCTGTGCTGACAAACGGCGATGATGAATCCCAACTGCAGATCGATCTACGTCAATCTTCATGTCTTTCGTGACCCGCCACGTCCTGATCCGCCTCTTAGGGCTCAAACTCACAAGTCAAATCAACTTTTCCGTGATCAAAACGGCGCCGGGAAAAATTATAAAATTGTAATATTGCCAAGAAAAAATCCAATGATTTCGTACAATCACAGGTAATGTGAGACCTGTTTGACACATGTAAATAGTATTCGGATCTCCGGCTTTTTGAGGACGTTGACGAAAATGTGAACACTCGCATAGCGTCGCGCATTCTCGGGAACGAATAATCCGAGTTGCTTGTAGAAATTAAGCAAAATTCACTAAAGTACGGAGGTCCCACTGTGACAGGGAAAACAATAAAAAGCCGGCTGCTCGCATCATCGGTGATTGCTGGTGCCATGGTCGGTCTGTGTGCCATACCGGCAATGGCACAGGAAACAGATGCCGAAACATCAGACTCCGCGACAAGCGATGATGATCTGCGACAAAGCACGGTCATCATCACGGGTACGCGGATTCAAGCCCCGGGGATTGTGTCCTCAAGCCCGATCACAACGGTCGGACAAGAAGAGTTCGCGCTAACACAAACGGTCGAAGTCGAGCGTCTGTTCCGCGATCTTCCGATCGCACTGCCTGGTGACAACCAGAACGTCAATAATGGTACGGCGGGTGCGACCACGGTCGACTTGCGAGGCCTCGATGCAAACCGGACTCTGGTTCTGGTCGACGGTAAACGCATGGTGCCGTTTGATGTCGGCGGCGAAGTCGATGTCTCAGCGATTCCGGTCACCATGCTCGAGCGCATTGATGTCGTCACCGGTGGCGCCTCAGCCGTTTACGGTTCTGACGCTATGGCGGGTGCCGTAAACTTCATCCTGAAAGACGATTTCGAAGGGGTTGAGGTCAATTCCAAGTATCGCTTCTCTGAGCAAGGCGATGGCGAGCTCTGGGGCGATTCAGAGGTTTACAGCATTTCGGCCCTGATCGGATCCAATCTCGATGATGGCCGTGGTAATGTCGCCCTTGCGGTGGATTACACCGATCGTAAAGGCGTCCTTCTCGGCGATCGCGACTATTCAGAGTTTGGTGTTTCGACAGCAAACGGACCGAATGAAGGCGGCGCGCCAGCCAGCCCGGATGCAAATTGTGATGCACCAAACGCAACACTTGCATCAACCGGCGTTGGTTCGACGACGGCTATGCCAACCGCACTGGACCTGCCAGGTGGCACCATTCAGTTCCTGAATGATGGCACGACGGGCCCACGTTGTTCGCGCTTCAATTTCAGCCCGTTCAACTATCTGCAAACGCCGCAAGAGCGGTTCGTCGGCATGGCGACCGGGCGTTACGAGATCAACAATAATTTCGAAGCCTATGCCCGCGCCAACTTCTCGGCGATTAACGTGCGTCAGCAAGTTGCGCCGTCCGGCGTGTTTGGTAACCAGTTCGAAATTCCATTGCTGAACCCGTTCTTGTCCGACACGGCCCGCCAGGACATTATCGACAATGTCAACGGATCGCTTGATCCGGCGGGGGGCTTTGGTCTTGCCGAAGCAGGTGTGAATGACTTGAACGGCAATGGCATTTTCGATCTTGCGGACTCCATCACGGTGCCTGTGCGTCGTCGTACGCTCGAGCTCGGAACCCGTTCAACCAATTATGATTCGAACAATTTCCAGATCGTGACCGGCCTTCGCGGCGACCTGTATGGTGAGTGGGACTATGATGTCTATTACTCGCACGCGCAGGCTGACCGAACAGACATCAATGCGGGCTATACAAACGTTTCAGCTTTTGCGGATGCGTTGAACACGGTCAGCGCCACACAGTGTGAGACACCAGCTGGTGACATCACATCCGGCTGTGTGCCGATTGACTTGTTCTCCACCGGCTTCGGGTCGATCACCCCAGCGATGGCAGCCGCCAATAGTGCAACAGCGATCCTCAAGTCTGAGTATCGTCAGAATGTATTCAGCGCGGTGGCCTTTGGTCCTGTCGATTCACTGCAACTCCCCTTTGCGGCTGATCCGCTGACTTTGTCAGTTGGTACAGAATACCGCGAAGAGATCGGTAGCACGACTCCAGACGAGTGTCTGAAAGAGCCGCCAACCAGCTGTCTTGGTGGTGCCGGCGGTACGCAAGCGCCCATCGTGGCTGAGTTTGACGTCACAGAATTTTTCGCAGAAGCGTTCTTGCCGATCGCTCAGGACATGGAGTTTGCAAAAGATCTGCAACTCGAAGCTGGTTTCCGGACCGCTGACTATTCTACTTTCGGCAATAACGAGACGTGGAAAATCGGCCTGAACTGGGAAATCGTTGACGGTCTTCGGTTCCGCGTCATGCAGCAGCAAGCTGTGCGAGCACCGAACGTTGAAGAAATCGGTAGCCCAGTTGTCACCGGTCTTGAAGATGCGGCGTTCGACCCATGCTCGAACGGGAACCCGATCTTCCTGGATGCCAATGGCGATCCGGATGCAACCCTGATTGCAAACGCTTTGGCCGCAGACACGGTGCTCCGCGACAACTGTATCGCAACGGGCGTTCTCCCAGCGCGTATTGGTCTGGTCAACGACATTGTTTCGGGCCAGATCAACACGTTTGAAGGGACCGATCCCAACAATCTGCCTGAGCCGGAAACCGCCGATACATTCACTATCGGTATGACCTGGCAGGCGCCAACGTTCGGCAATATGACGAACGCTCTTGTCACGCTCGATTACTATGACATCGAGATTGAAGACGAGATTGGCGAGTTCAATCCTCAAGAAGTTCTGGACAATTGCTATGTCCGAAACTTCGCTGAAGATTGTGCGAAAATCTTCCGGATCGGCGGCACAACGTCGACCTCTGGAGCAGGCGTACAAGTCTTGACGACAAATCTCGACTTCCGCCGCGCTGAAGGGCTCGACTTCAACCTCGATACTGACTGGGATCTGGCTGAGTATGGTGAGCTGAGCGTCGGCCTGTTTGCAACGCTGCAACTGACCAATGAAAGCCAGGCCACAGAGTTTACAGGCATTACGGACTGCCTCGGCAAGTTCGGCAATGACTGTCAGCCAACGCCTGAGCTTCGCTTCAACCAGCGCACCACATGGCGCAAAGGTCCATACACAGCTTCTCTGCTGTGGCGGTACTTCGGTGAAGTTGAAGTCCAGGAAAGCCAGGAAGCTGCGACCTTCGACGATTTCGAGGAGATCGAAGCACAGCACCGCTTTGACCTGTCTGGCAGCTGGGACATCAATGAGAATGTCACCCTGTCTGCGAACATTCGGAACATCTTCGACGAAGATCCACCGATTGTTGGTAACCAGGCCGGTTCAACTGCCCGAAACTTCGGTAACACATTCCCAAGTGCTTATGAGACACTTGGCCGTCTGTGGACTGTTGGTGTTAAGGCCGCGTTCTAGGACCTATCTCACTTCAAACAAGGATGGCGGGCTTACGGGCCCGCCATTTTTCTTGGCTGAACCTATTCCTATCTCGTGCCTAACGAATGCGTTTGACCCGAAAGCTCTTCCCATCGTCGAGCTTCATCATGAAACTGCCAAACGAAGCGCGTTTGATGGATGCCGACTCAACGCCAAGGCGCTTTGAGAATTGTACGCGCTTGCCGTCTGTCTGTTCCCAGATCTGTCCATTATCCAGCGTCACGCGAAGATTGTCGTACCGCAGTCGCTCAACCTCGGCGACGGCCAGCGTGACCTGTTCAATCTCATCGGCTTTGTCGCCCCCCAGTTTCGGCATCACAATGCGTGGGATTGAAGGCAGCGAGAAGCCGAAAGAATCTTCGCGGATTTCCTCGATCTCGGCCTTGCTGATCGTCGTCACCTCGCCGGCGGCTTCGGCGGCCTCGAACCGGCCGACTGTCTCGTCATAGCAGCGGAGGCGTTCGGCATCGTCGGCAATTTCCGCGCAGGCATAGATCTCGCTGGTCGAGATCGGATCGACCTCTTGTGCGATGGCCAGCGGCGTGATGAAGGCGACAATCGCGATTGAGCGGAACAGTAGTTTCGTCATCTATTACGTCCTCCTGAAAAAGACCCAAACAAATGCCTGCCCCAAACCCGTCTTGAGATGTGAGGCTATATGGAGATGAAAATCAAGCTTCGTTGCGCCATATGACTGAAGACAGCATCAACCAGACTAGCGGGCATAAGTCTAAAGCCGCACGCCCATGACAATATCGTTGAAGACCTGGTCACCAACCGGGAATTGGCGCTCGCCAACTTTTTCAAATCCGGCGCGTTGATAGAAGGCGACCGCCCGGTGATTCTGGTCATAAGTGCCGAGCAGCATCCGAGTCGCGCCAATCTCGCGCGCATGTTTCAGCGCGTAAGTCATCAGCTCGCGGCCGGTGCCGGTGCCGTGATACTTTGAAAACACATAGATCCGCTTCAGCTCGATATCGCCCGGCTGGCCCTCGGTCGGCGCCTCGACGGCGCTGGTCACAGCATAGCCAATCGGCGCCCGCGTCGCCGTCGATTCAGCGATCCAGCAGGCATAGTTCGGATCATTGGAGGTGATATAGGCCTTGTAGACTTCCGGCGCATGCTGGTTTCGGCAATGCGCGATCAGGTCCGGGCCGGGAATGGTTTCGCTATAGCTTTCCAGGAACGTGGCCGCACCAACCACCCCGAGCGCATATTCATCGCCCGGGACGGCTGGTCGGATGTTGATCCCGATTGCCAAATCAGCCTGCGGCCATGGCTTGTTCGAAGTTCTGGCCAACCGCGTTGAGGAAGCCTTCCGTGGTCAGCCATTCCTGTTCCGGGCCAACCAGCAAAGCCAGATCCTTGGTCATCTGACCGCGCTCAACCGTCTTGATGATCGTGTCTTCAAGCTTCTGGGCGAAGGCGGTGACTTCTGGCGTATTGTCCATCCGGCCGCGATGCTGCAGGCCGCGCGTCCAGGCAAAGATCGAGGCGATCGAATTGGTCGAGGTCGCTTCGCCTTTCTGGTGGTTGCGATAGTGACGGGTC
>JBCCCT010000103.1:0-11994 GCA_039033355.1 Pseudomonadota bacterium
CATCCATGGATTTTCAGATGGCGGCCCCCAAACCGCAAAGCCAAACCGGCCGCCTGGTTTGAGCCATTGAGCCAAGTTTGCAAATGCGGCGTCAGCCGCGGGAAAGAACATGATCCCAAAGCGCGACGTTAGCCGGTCAAATTGCGCGGCCTCTTTGAGCGGTTGCCCCGCGTCCTGAACATGGAAGTGTATCGGGACATCTCCATAAGCTTCCTTGGCCATTGCCGCCTCAATTAACGCAGACGAAATGTCGAATCCGTCGACAGAACTGCCTGGATAGGCGTTGCGCGCAATCGCGATGCTTGTTTCGCCGCCACCACATCCAATATCGGCGATCCGATACGGCGCATCCAAATCGAGCGCTTCTATTAAAGGCGCATTCACTGGCGCCAACATGGCCTCAAGAGGGCCCATCGAATCTCGCCAGGCCTCTCCTCGATCGGTTGACCAATCAGATGCTGAAATATTCGCGACCATACTATTTCTTCCGAGCAATGTGATAAACGAGCTTACCCTGAACACGCGCGCGCTCAATAGGTCCCATGGATTCCCGGGACAGTGAGTTGGCGTTTGCGCCTTCAAGCCAAAGGGAGTCCTCGTTGACATTAATCGCGCGCTTAACGATTTTTCCAAAGCGCGGATGATTGACCAAAAGCACATCGCCATCGCGATAAATTGCACTGCGTTTGAAGAGCGCAAACGCGCCCGGCGAGAGCATGGGGGACATGCTCTCGCCCGCCACTCGGATGAGTGACCAACCCAGCATTTAGTCAGCCAGAACCGGATATACGAGTTTGAGTTGCGGTGGATATGGGCATGTTTTCCGCGCCGTCTCGATCGACTTGGTGCGCCAGAAGATTTCTGCAAACTCGTTGACCAGTTCAACCAAAGCGAGGCCGTCTTCGCGGTGCACATCCTGTTTGCAGGCGCTCGCCTTTTGCATGATGGCATGGACGAGGGCGTGAACATTCGGATGGGCTTCAAGCAGAGGTGCCTTGAAATAGTCGCCCCATATGACGCGAATCTCCTGCTTCACTCTCTCCGCTTCTTCCTCTTTTCGCAGCGTACAGCTCGCCCGAAGGTTGGCGAGGGCCACGGGGTCTTCGCTCGCGCCATCATGCGCGATATCCATGAGACGCACGACGGAGACGGCGGCGATCAAAGCCGGGCCGGGGTCGTAAATTCCGCATGGTATGTCACAGTGTGCTGACGCACGCTCGATAAGCCCTTTGCCGTCGAGATAGTTGAGAATTGAGTAGATCATGATGTTTTTTCTTTCTTGGGGCAGAGTCAGTTTGCTGACTTTTTCCAGAAGGCGAGGGCGGCTGACTTCGCATCCTCGACGATAGATTTGGCTTCGCTGTGACTGTCCGTGAGACCTGCCAACAGTCGCGGTAAGTGCTCTGCACATCCGCGCTTGAGGCTTTCTGGCGACCGGGCGCTGGTCAAGGCTTCTGTGAAAATCCGCACAGCCGATATGAGCTGTTCTCTTGCTGCTTGTTCGTCACCGCGCGCACGCCTTTGGTTTGCGGCATTCGTGGCGGATACGATGAGCATGGGAGGAGCGTGTGGTTGTACGAGTGCGTAGCCGTTCCAGGCTTCAGCGAATATCATACGTGCCTCATGGTGTGCCTGATCATAAGCGACGCCCGCGGCGTCGAGATGTCCAGCATTGAGTGCGGCATTGGCTTGCAATGTGAGGCGTTTCCAGCGCGCGTCAAATTCTGGTTGATTTTGTTTTGCATGGGAGCGCGGTTCGAGACTATCCATTTCTGCCGTCTTTCAGATACGCGACGCATTTCATCGTAGCCCAGGTCCCGAGCGCGCCTGCTGCGAGGCCGATCAATGCAAATCCCCAAAGCGGGAGTTCATGAGAATGTGGCGCTGGGTGGTCGTGAGCGAATGCGGGAAGGGCCAATCCCCCAACGGTTAAACTCGAAAAAACGATCGATTTCATGGAGCACTCCTTTTGCGATGGGTTGTCATGAATAGGGAAGAATTTCTCAAATGCAACTGATAATCATTCGCATATCACAAAATTTGTGTTACATGACCCCATCGGCGCAGATCGTTTGCGCGAGCAAAAAACAAAAGCCGGACAAAGAGAATTGTATCTCGGAGGACTTGCATGGACGTTTTGGAAACCGACTACCTGATCATCGGGGCGGGCGCCTCGGGCATGGCATTTGCCGATACAATCTTATCTGAGACCGACCATGAAATGATTTTGGTCGATCGTCGAACGCAACCCGGTGGACACTGGGTAGATGCTTACCCGTTTGTCGAGCTGCATCAGCCGTCAGCATATTATGGTGTGAACTCGCTGCCGCTTGGCGCGGACCGGATCGATACGAGCGGAATCAATGCAGGATTTTATGAGCGCGCTGGCGCGGCCGAGATCCAGCACTATTATCGCAAAGTCCTGGCAGACGTTTTTGAGCCGAGTGGGCGCATCAAGTTTCAATCGGCCAGCGACTATCTGGGGGCTCAAAACGGCGAATATATCATCCAGTCTAATCTAACTGGTCGCCAAACGCTGGTGAAAGTTCGGCGTGCCTTAGTCGATGCCACGGTGACGAAATCCACCATACCGGCGCGCCACGTGCCGAAGTTTCATATTGATGACGGGGTCACGTTGGTGACACCTAATCAGCTCGTCGACATCGCTAACCCTAAAGGCTTCACAGTGCTGGGAGCCGGAAAAACCGGCATGGATGTTTGCGTCTGGTTGCTCCAGCAAGGGGTCGATCCTGACGAAATTACCTGGGTGCGCCCGCGCGATGTTTGGATGACGGACCGTGCTTACGCGCAGCCGCTAACCATGGCCGGGAACATGATCAAGTTCGGTGCGGCCGCGATGCAAGCCGCTGCGGTGGCGAGCGATGCCGATGACTATGCGTTGCGGATGGAGGAGCAGGGTATGATGTTTCGTGTCGATCCAACCATAGGAGCTGTCGTCAATCGCGGCGCGACAGTATCGCGCCCAGAATTGACGCTTATGAGGCAGATCGAGCGGGTGGTGAGGAAGGGGTATGTCCGCGCCATTTCGCAGACCCGGGTCATCATGGATGACGGCGAAATAGCGTCCAATCCAGGACACGTATTTGTTGATTGCACAGCCCCAGGCTTAAGCACCACACCAGCCTCGACAATTTTTGAAGATGGAAAGATCAGCCTTCATTTTACGACCCGCGGCGTCGCGCCATGGAGTGCTGCGTTGGTGGGCTGCGTTGAGTCGCTCGATCTGACGCTTGAAGAAAAGAATAGACTTTGTCCGGCGCTGCCGCGAACCGGCGATATGAGCGGCTTTCTCAATATTATGCGGATCGGATTGCCGGTCGAGAATGAGCGGCGCGCTGTTAGTGAGCTATCTGATTGGGGTGCGAAAGCCAGGCTTAATCCAGGGCGCGCTATTCCCGATCATATGAATGATCCGGACGTACAAGCCGGCTTCGCCGCAATGTTTCAAAACTTCCAACCGGCGATGGAAAATCTCGAACGAATTTGCCGCCCATCCTAAATCGAGGGAATCCGGACGATGACAAATATTATTCGACGCAGCCATGGCTTTCAGCTCGATCATATCGGTCTGGGCGTGCCCAATACCGAAGCTGGTGTAAAGTGGGTCGAGGAGAAGACCGGTGCGAAGGTCGACTTGCATGATCCGGAACCGGGTCAGTTTTACTGGAGTGGCAGCCTCGCGATCGGCGAACACTCATTCCTGGAAATCATCGGACCAAACCCGGATTACAAGAAGTTTCAACCCTTTGCGGCACTGATTGAAACCCTGTCTGAGCCACAGCTACTGTTCTGGTATATCGCGGTCGAGGATTTTGCCGCGTTTCAGGCTCTGGCGCGGCAAGAGAAGGCGAAACTCGAGCGGGTGGAAGCGGTCAATATCGAAGACGTTGATGCAGCCCAAGCCAGTTATCGGCGTGGGTTGATTGGTCCGGGCTTCTTGTCCGAGCGCCCCAATGTCATTCAATGGCTCAAGCGACCCAGTCGAGAGTCTCAAGAAGAGCCGGTCTGTAAATTGACGGACTTTCGCCTTTCGAATCCTCAAGCGGACAAGATCAATAATGTGTTTGAAAAACTGGGGATCGATGTGTCGGTCGCAAAAAGGGCATCTTCAATTGGTGTCACGATCGAGACGCCTAACGGCCCGTGGTCAATAGAGAATAGGGGTGTGCGTTGGACCATGCCAGGCATGCTCGTGAACGTCGCGGGGCTGTGGTGGCGGACGCGACGCTAGCGCGCAAACGGATGCTGGATCGCGACGTTGCGCCCGCGGCAAAACTGCAACAGGTGCAAAAATGAGTCTTTTTGCAAACGAATTGCAATTGCAATAAGGATTTTTTCCGGCTAAAGCAGCCCTCATCTCTAGTTGCGAATGAATATCATTCGCTAGTTTCTGGGTTAGAGGGATCCAAAATGAAGTTTAATGCGAACAAGAACCGACTGCTTATTGCCACTGCGATTGGCTTCGCCGTCATGATGCCGAGCATGGCTGTTGCTCAAGAAGAGACCGACACTGTCAGTGAAACGGAAGCCAGTGAAGATGGCGAATTTCTCGGCGAACTGACACTCGGCCAGAGTAAGCGGGAAGTGCAAACCGGCACTGCAACGCCGCTGACCACTATCAAGCAAGAAGAGATCGATGACCGTCAGGCCAACACGATCGCCGAACTGATTGACTCAGTGCCCGGCGTGACGCTGGTAAACGGACAAACGCCGCAAGGCTCCGGGATCAACATTCGCGGCTTCGGCGCGAACAGCATTTACGGGACAGATCAAAAGGTTGCCGTTCTGGTTGATGGGGCAACAACAGGCGCCGAAGAAATCTATCGGGTTAGCAATCAACTTTTCACCGATCCGTATCTTTATAAGAGCGTTGATGTGATCCGCGGAACGGTCGGAAGCTTCGAATACGGATCCGGCATCGTCGGCGGTGTGGTCCTGCTCGAAACGAAAGATGCGTCAGACTTTACGGGTGGCGAACCTGGATTTGGCGGGGCACTGACCCTTGGTGGCCAAACCAATGGTGACGGCTTCAACGGCTCAGGAATAGTGGCCTGGCAGCCCAGCGAGAAGGCAGAGTTCCTTTTCAACTACACCTATCGCGATCAAGACAATCAAGAAGATGGCAGCGGAAACGAGATCGGGAACTCGGCGTTCGAATTGCCGTCCTTCCTCGTCAAAGGGCGCTACGCATTCGACGATACGCACTCGATTATGGCGAGCTATACCCAGTCGGACACGGCTGATCGCGACGTGCCATATGATACTTTTGTTACGGGCACAGACTTTTTCGGCAATGTCGACCGGGATGTGACCACGCAGACCGGGTCGCTATTCTACTATTTCCAACCGGCTGGGAATGACCTGATCGATGTGGAAGCCGCATTGACCTATTCCAATCAGGAAATCGATCAGACCTATATTCCATTCACCAACGGCTTTGGTAGCCCCGTTGGGTTTGGTGTCGTTGATGCAGATCTGCAATATGAGCGTACCAAGCTGACCGTGAAGAACACGTCCTTCGTGCAGACCGGGTCGATCGAACACGAGATTCGCACCGGTGTTGAGTTCATCAAAAATGATCGCCTCGAAGCCAGCGCAGCCCCTGGCGGTACCGACAATCGCCAAGCCGTCTTCATCATTGACAATATCGATTTCGGAAATGGCCTGACGTTCACGCCTGCTCTGCGCTATGAAAATCAAACCCTGGAAACAGACTTCTTTGATCTCGATGCGGGAGCGCGAGTTGAAGGCGAGTTCGATGACAGCGCAATTATGGGCGGCGCCTCACTGCGCTATCAGTTCGAGAACGGGTTCGCTGTTTTTGGCAGCTACGCTTACACCGAAAGTCTTCCAATTCTGGATGATACGCCAACCACGGGAACCAGTAATCGGTCCAATATTTTTACTGCCGAAGAAGCTTCAACCTATGAGGCCGGGTTCAGCTATGACACCGTTGGCGTGTTCAACGAAAGCGATACGCTGTCTTTCAAACTCAATTATTACGACACGACACTGGAAGACATCACCTTCATCGGTGGGTTGGATGAGATTTCATTGCAGGGCGTGGAGATTGAAGGATCCTTCGCGACTGAAGGCGGCTTCTATGTCGACCTGAACGGGAACTTCTCAGACGGAGATGAAACCGATGTCGCAGGCGTTTCCGTAACCTATCGTAGCCTGACGGCAGACAGCGTTCGTGTCACAGCTGGTAAGCGGTTTGGCCGCTTCCTCGATGTCAGTCTCGAAGCGCTGGCGGTAGATGACGCCGATGTCTCTTTCCGTTCGGGGAATCCCGAGCAGGGCGATTCCTACAATATCTTCAATGCTCGCGCGACGGTGAGCCCACAATCTGGCTTCTTGAAGGACACGTCGTTCCGTTTCGGGATCGAGAATTTGTCCGACGAAGATTATACGCCGAACCTGTCGACGCGAAAAGCGACGGGTCAGAATTTCAAGCTAACGGTGACCCGCCAATTCTAGGCATCTCCTCCCAGGAACCGTTTTCTTGGCGGAGGCTGATGATCCCTTGTGGAATTTCAGCCTCCGCAATTCTCGTTCGATATGATCGAGATCAGACCTTCAGGAGTTCACATGGACAGTCTTTTTTCTCCGTTCAGCGCCCTCTATGATCTGGGTGGGCCGGTGCTTCTGCTTTTGTTGGCAGTATCCGTTTTCACGCTCACCGTGATCATTCTCAAGGCGTGGCAGTTCCGGTCGGCGCGCGTCAGCAAGGGACAGCAAATCCGCCTGGCGATCGCGAGCTGGGATCGCGGCGAGCATGATCGAGCCTTATCCGAAATTCAAAGCTCGAGACACTTTCTGGCACCGGTCATCGCGCTCGGCATGCAAGACGGTAGCGGCGACGGACTGACAAAACGTCTCGAGTCCGAGGCCGAACAAAAACTGCAGCCTATGGAAGGTGGCTTTCGTATTCTCGATATGGTGGCCCAACTTGCCCCTTTGCTGGGTCTGCTTGGGACTGTGATCGGAATGATCGAGGCCTTCCAGGCCTTGCAGGATGCAGGATCCCAAGTTGATCCAGCTGCTCTGGCAGGCGGTATCTGGGTGGCATTGCTGACAACTGCTGCGGGGCTCACCGTGGCGATGCCAACTTCGGTCGCGTTATCCTGGTTCGAGGCGCAAATGGACGAAGCACGATCGCTCGCAGATTATGCGTTTTCCGTGATCAGCCGCCCGATCATCCAACCCAACGAAGTGGAGGGCTTGTCGCGGCATGTCGCTTAAGCGGGTCAGCCAGAGGCGCAAAGCGTCGATCACGTCCCTAATCGACGTGATCTTTCTGCTGCTGCTCTTCTTCATGCTCGCATCGACCTTCTCTAAATTCTCGGAGATCGACATAGCTGTGGCAAATGCCTCTGGCATTGGTCAGTCATCAACGGATGTCGCTTCGTTGCATATCCAATCTGACCGCGTTTTTTGCAACGAGACGGAGACTCCTGATGTCGAGCTGGTGTCGCGCCTGGGCGAATTGGGAGCTGCGGGCACGAGCGGTGTCAGGATCAGTCTTGCGGATGAAGTCTCAACGCAACGGCTCGTCGATGTGCTGTCGCTTGTGAAACAAGTGCCGGGTTTGACGATCCAGATCGAGGAGCCGTCATGAAACGCCAATTCAAAGCCTCGAAGCGCGAACCGATTATTTCCTTGATCAATATCGTATTCTTGATCCTGATCTTCTTCATGGTTGCAGGATCGCTCTCGGCCAATCGTCCGTCCGGGATCGAATTCGTTCAAGCGCAAGGCCTGGATTGTTGCACTGAGGAAGAGGCGCTCGATATTCTCGCGGATGGGACATTGGTTCGGCACGGCGTGCGGTTGGCGTCGCTCGAACAGTTTATTGCCGAAACAGAATCTCTGGAGACGACCATTCGTTTGCGCCCTGACCGGGATTTCCCGGCGCGCGACTTGTTGCAAAGCGTGAGCACCCTGCAAGACGCGGGTGCCGCACATATCGTCGTGCTGACGGAGCAAGCAACATGAATGTTCGGATCGGTCCAGCGCTTGCGATCGCACTACTCACCCATGCAGGCGCGTACGCAATCATCCTCGTAAGCACGCCAGAGAAGGCTGACATACAGATTCAGGGTGGCAGCATCAGCATTTCGCTGATGCCAACTGACATGCCGGCATCCGATGAGTCTGGAACGGTCACCGAAGAGGCGATCGAGCCGGACGCCGACGATCCGTCCGAAGTCAGTTCCGTCGAACCGCCAAAACTTGAGCCTGTTATCGAGCCCATATCGGAGCCAGAACCGGTAGAACCTGAGCTGACGCCGGAACCTGAGTCCGTTCCCGAGCCGGAGCCCGAAGAAGCGCCGCCGGAGCCAGAACCCGCGCCTGAAGTCGAGCCAGCTGAACCGGAGGAATCGGCGTCGACGTCAGAGCCGACCTCAACCGAACCATCTGGCGCGGAATCGACAGACAGCCAAATGAACGAACCTTCTTCTGCGGAGACCGAAACATCACAGGACGTCGACACACAATCACAGGCCGGGGCTCCGTCCGATCATGGACCAGCTGTCGAAGCCACCGCCTCAAGCGCTGAGATCGCAAGCACAGAGCTCGGCAACGCGGCTGCAGACAATTACAATGGCGCCTTGATGCGGCATATGCGCAAGGCGCGAAAATTTGACACGAATGCCCGGCGCAGTTCGAAGATCTCGATCACGATTGACGCAAATGGATATGTGCTCGAGGTCCGCGTCCTGCGGGCTTCAGGAGACAAGACCTGGGACCGACGCGTGGTCAAAGAACTCAAACGGATCGCGCCGTATCCAGCGCCGCCCTCGGGTGAGACGCATTCCTGGTCGTTTGATGCGGTCCCGAAATAGGGGCACAGGGATCAAGGAACGAAGAAGACGAAGAGGGCGATGAATAGGACCATCGTTGCGCCCATAATCCGCATCGCATTGCCCAGTCGAAAACGCAGCGAAAAGAACAGGATCAGTCCGATGACTGACATGGCCAGGATCAGAATGGCGGTGATGTCGATCATCAACTTCCAGACTTTACCAGCGTCTTTCCCACGGTGCAGATCATGAATGATGGACGTCAAATTCGCCTTGGAGGTTTCAACTTCAGCCTCTGCGAGTTCGAAATCGATGAAGATGTCGGTACCGCCTTTTACGCCAGCAAACCTGAGCATCGCATCGCTGTCTGAAATACTCGCGTCCTTCAATTGACCTTGGACGCGGGTTGCATTTCGAACCAATTCTTCGAACGCCCGCTCCGGCGTTTCACTTGATTGCGCGGATTGCAAAGAAGCGAAATCCAATGCGACAATGATTGGCTCAGCATCCTGACGTTCGGCACCAAACCAGCTTGGGTGATTTAGCAACAGGCCAGAGGCTGCAAAGAACATAAGCAACAAGAAGGCAGCCGCGGACAAATAGCCGTGCAACATCCGGCACGTACGATAGAACGCACCTTTGTTGAACCTCTTCTTCGCTGGCTTTTTGTTCGCCGATTGAGGGGGAGAAGTCATGCCGTCAGCTATGGCGCGGCTCCAAATGATATCGAGATGTCTCCCAGTTCATCGCCGGCTTGTCGTTCAATGGCAAAAGGGTCCGAGCCGAGGGTGATCTCGAAACTCTCATGTTGATGACCCCCATGCTCCCGGGCAGCTTCGACATGCAGCACATACTCTCCGGCCGGAGCAGGGTTGCCATCATGATCCAGGCCATCCCATTGGATCAGATATTGTCCCGGCTTGCGCGTCGGTTCTGACAGCGCATCCGGGAGGCTGCCGGCCTTGCGACCAAATCGACGATGCCAATAATAGTTCTCTTCCATCCAGCGTTCTTCGGGACCCGCCAACAAAAGTATGCGAACCAGCTGACGGTTGGAATCAGCCACCCAGGCCGCGATGTAGGGGCGCTCATAGTTGGAGACGTCGAGTTCGGGGATGATGAAATCAACAGAGAAAGCATACCCGCTCGGCCAACTATCGTTGGTTCGTGCGGCGTCTGATCCCGTTTCAAGCAATGCCCAACCATCGGACGAATAGGCGCGACCATCATCCGCAACGATGCGGGCTTCAACACCCGCCCGTGCGTTGATCAATTCCATCCCATCATTCAGTGGCATGACAAGAAGGGCTGTCGCCAAGGCGTCCGCGGTCATCGAATCCGCGGCAAATACGCTAGCTTGCGAAACGCCTTCAACATGCCACCCATTTTTGGGGGAGATGATGTGAGAGAACGACTTCCCACCAATGTCGCGATCGCGAGGGCCGCGGCCGCTCGTCGCCAGGGCGCCATCTCCAAGCATCAATTTGACGCCGTCACTCGTTTCAGATCGAGCGGCTTTGATGGCCGCGGTCCAGGATGTGGCATCTGGGCTTTGACCCCAGGTTTTTATGTCTCCGCCAATATTGATGAGAAGACCATCGAGGTCGGGATCCGCAGCGCGTGCAGCCGCCATGGCGCGATCAATAATATAGCCTTTAGCCAGCGCATTGAGTTGAAACTCAACCAAGTCTGGACGATCTAATGACAGGGCGCTTTCATTCAAATTGAGTTTTGCGCGCCGGATCTCGCCTGCTGCCAGACGCAGTTGCGCGCGAGACGGCACTTCACCAGCGTCTTCGCCAGATTGCCACGTCTGAAGCAGCCCTCCAATTCGGCAACTCAGAGCGCTTTTCGTTTGCTCGCGGAATACTTCACACGCGCTCAGCACAGTGAAGAGATCGCGGGAGACAGTGGCTGAGCTGGCACTGTTCAAGGTGGAGACTTCGCTCTCAGAATCATACGTGCTCAAGATTGCATTCAAGCGATCAATCTCTGCCAATATTGCAAATTCGACCTGATCCGCGGTCGCCTCAGACCCAGAAACAATGACCAGATCAAGGTTAGTCCCCAGAATAAAATCATGACTTCGCGTGAACGTCTCAGCCGCGGCGGTCGAGAAAACGAGCGCGCCAAAGCTGAAACCGGCCGTCGCCAGACGAATGAAAGAGCGCAGCATTGTGAAAAGTCCCATTGACAATTTTCTTTTTGCAAATGATTTGCATTCTCGTATAATCAATGGCAGAGTTTGGCTACTTATTTTTTTGGAGAAATGCAGAAATGAAGCTCATTCGCTCAACGCTGCTCGCGGGTACAGCAGTCCTGATCTCGGCAGGGACAGCTGCGGCGCACACATCTTACATGTTGCCGAGCGTGTTCAATACGTCCGAAGGCGAACTGGTAACGGTGCAATGCTCGTTTACAGAAGATTTTCCGACACCAGAGATTGCCGTGAAGTCGGATGACTATCATGTCATCCTGCCGGACGGATCACGCGATGCGTTCGACACGCAAACCGACCTTCGACAACTCGTTGTTTTGGAGAACGGCCTTGAAACTGATGGGACCTATCGGCTCACCACAGGTGTTCGACATGGACGAAAAAGCAGACGTGCCTTGGTCAATGGTGAGTGGGTGCCTGTCTTTGGTCCTGACGCGGAAGTGCCAGAAGAGGCCACAGCGGTAAAAACGGCGCAGACTGAAACTGTGGCCGATGTCTATGTCTCCAAAGGCGCACCAACGTGGGACGCGATCTCGCCGATTGGTCGGCTCGCATTTCTCCCCAAAACACATCCGAATGAGATCTTCTCGGGCGAAGCTTTTGACGTGTCAGTTTCTTTTGATGGCGCTCCTTTGGCAGGACACAAAATGTCAGTCTACCGGTCCGGTGGACATTATGAAGAGCCTCAATTCGGCATTGAGCAAATGACCGATGATGAAGGTGAGATCAGCCTCACGATCGATGAACCGGGCGTCTACATGCTCATGACCAGACACCGTGCTGACGCACCTGAGGGCGCAGAGACGGATGAGCGCGGTTACACAACCTCGCTCACTTTCGAAGTGATGAAGTAATCAACAAAATTGAAAAACGAGGGAATTTCAAAATGAAAATGAGAATTACAGCAAGCGCTGCTCTGGCCGTCACCCTGGCCGCTGGTCTCTCCGC
>JBCCCT010000104.1:0-11968 GCA_039033355.1 Pseudomonadota bacterium
CGCTGCCGCGGCGATTGCGGATGCTGGCACCCCGGTCTTCGCGCACAAGGGCGAGACCCTGGATGAATATTGGCAATTTGCCGATCGCATTTTCGAATGGCCAAATGGTGAAGTCGTCAATCTGATCCTGGATGATGGCGGTGACGCGACCATGTACCTGATCCTTGGCGAGAAAGCTGAAGCGGATCCATCTGTCCTCGACAATCCAGGGTCCGAGGAAGAAGAAGCCTTGTTCCGCCAGATCCGTAAGCGGATGACCGAAACACCAGGGTGGTTTTCTCGCATCAAAGCGGGCATTCGCGGCGTTTCCGAGGAAACCACGACCGGCGTGAACCGTCTCTATCAATTGGCTGCGAAGAATGAGCTGCCTTTCCCGGCCATCAATGTGAACGACTCCGTCACCAAGTCGAAATTCGACAATAAGTATGGCTGTAAGGAATCGCTGGTCGATGCGATCCGCCGCGGCACCGATGTCATGATGGCCGGCAAGACCGCCTTCGTCGCCGGCTATGGCGATGTCGGCAAAGGCTCTGCCGCGTCCCTGTCTGGTTCTGGCGCACGTGTCACCGTCTCGGAAGTTGACCCGATCTGTGCCCTGCAGGCGGCCATGGACGGCTATGATGTCCAGACCATCGACACGATGGCGCCAACGGCAGACATTTTCGTCACCGCCACAGGTAACAAGGACATTCTCACTGTCGACCATATGCGCGCGATGAAGGATATGGCGATTGTCTGTAACATTGGACACTTCGACAATGAGATTCAGGTCGAAGGCCTGCGCAATTTCAAATGGACGAATATCAAGCCGCAAGTCGACATGATCACCTTCCCCGATGGCAAGCGGATCATCCTCTTGTCTGAAGGCCGTCTGGTGAATCTCGGCAATGCGACGGGCCATCCAAGCTTCGTCATGTCTGCCTCGTTCACGAACCAGACGCTCGCCCAGATCGCGCTGTACGAGAACAAGGGTGAGTATGGCAATGAGGTTTATACCTTGCCCAAACACCTCGACGAAAAGGTTGCACGTCTGCACCTCGCCAAGCTTGGCGTCGAATTGACGGATCTGTCCGAAGAGCAAGCCGACTATATCGGCGTCACCACGCAAGGGCCGTTCAAGCCTGAGCATTATCGCTACTAATTGAAGGCTTCGGGAGAAGAGCTATGCCGCTACAGCACCATGAATTTACCTCTGAAAGCGTCTCTGAAGGACATCCGGACAAGGTTTCCGACCAGATCTCAGACGCTGTCGTTGACTTGTTCCTGGGCAAGGACCCGACCGCCAAAGTCGCGGTTGAAACCCTGACCACGACCAATCGCGTGGTGTTGGCAGGTGAGGTTCGGACCAATAATGGCGCCGTCGTCACCAAGGACGAGATGAATCAGGCGGCGCGCGATGTGGTCAAGAAGATTGGCTATGAGCAGGATGGTTTCCACTGGCAGAACATGGCGGTGGAGAACCACGTTCACGGCCAGTCGGCAGAAATCGCGCAGGGCGTCGAAGCCGGTCAGGGCCTGCACCAGGAAGAAGGTGCGGGCGATCAGGGGATCATGTTCGGTTATGCGACCGACGAAACGCCGGAACTGATGCCAGCGACGCTGGTCTATTCACACCAGATCCTGCGCAAGCTGGCGGCGCTGCGCCATGATGGCACCCATCCTGAGCTTGAGCCCGACGCCAAAAGCCAGGTGACCTTGCAATATGACGGTTCTCGTCCTGTCGGCGTCAACGCGATCGTGGTTTCGCATCAGCATGCTGACTCGGCGACGCTGGAGCAGCTTCGCGAGATTATTCGCCCTGTGGTGAAAGACGTGCTGCCGGCAGGCTGGTTCCCGGACGAGGATAAATTTTACGTCAATCCAACTGGCCGCTTCGTCATTGGTGGGCCGGACGGAGATGCCGGCCTGACGGGCCGCAAGATCATCGTTGATACTTATGGCGGAGCGGCGCCGCATGGTGGCGGCGCCTTCTCTGGCAAGGATCCATCCAAAGTCGACCGTTCGGCGGCCTATGCAACCCGTTATCTGGCCAAGAATGTTGTCGCCGCCGGGCTCGCCAAACGCTGCAACATCCAGGTGTCTTATGCGATTGGGGTGGCCCAGCCGCTCTCCCTTTATGTGGATACGTTCGGTACGGGTGAAGTTGGCGAAGATACGATCGCGAGCAAGCTGCGGGAACTGGTCGACCTATCACCGCGCGGCATTCGCAATCATCTGAAGCTTGAAGCGCCGATTTACAGCCCTTCTGCTGCTTATGGCCATTTTGGACGTCAGCCGACAGAGGACGGTGCTTTCACTTGGGAGAAAACCGATCTTGTCGCTGAGCTTAAAGCTCTGATTCAGTAAGGTTCTGTCTTGCGTCATAAGGAAGCGAGCGCCGCTTGAATATTAATCAAGGCGGCGCGTATTCTGGTATTATCCAAAATTACTATTGTCGCGTGTCAGGCGATGTGCATACGTGTGTGCGAGAATGATTGGGGTGTTACCCCGTTTCGAGGGAGTCATTCGTGAGTGGAGTACAGCCGTATTTTTCCGTGCTGATTGTAAATTTCAATGCGGGTGAATTACTGCAGAATGCATTGAATTCATTGAGAAAACAAAGTTTTCGGGATTTTGAAGTCGTGGTGGTCGATAATGACAGCCAAGTGAATCCCATTACGGATCTAGATGTCGAGGGCATTCCTGAAATTCGCGTGATACGCGAAAACGCGAATCACGGTTTTGCCAAGGGTAACAACCTCGCGGCGCAATACGCCTCTGGAAAATGGCTGGCCCTGCTCAATCCGGACGCAGAAGCTGACGCCAACTGGTTGACGGAGATCCATAAAGCGACAGAGCGCCACGAGAATTGCCGCGTCTTTGCCTGTGGCCAGATCAACATGGATGAGCCAGATCTGCTGGACGGCGCAGGCGATGCCTATTTTGCGTTCGGAATTCCATGGCGCGGTGGGTTCGAACATCCGATTTCCGAATTGCCCAATCAGGACAGTTTCTGTTTCAGTCCTTGCGGGGCCAGCGCCGTCTACGAGCGCGAATTGTTTTTGGAAATAGGTGGCTTTGACGAACGCTTCTTTTGCTATTGCGAAGATGTCGATCTCGGCATGCGTCTACAACTCAGCAACGAGAAGTGTGTGTTTCTTCCAGATGCGCTGATCCATCACAAAGGTAGCGCGACCAGCGGACGATACAGCCATTTCACAATGTATCACGGCTTTCGCAATCGGACCTGGGCCTATCTTAAGAACATGCCGCTATCGGTTCTGATTCTGACTCTCCCTGGGCACGTCTTGTTGTTGTTGTGCATTTACCTGAACAATTTGAGCAATGCCGATATTCGCGGCATGCGCCTTGGCATGTGGCACGGATTCAAGAAAGGTTGGGCGTTGAGGTGGCAGGACGAATATACCGTAAAACCGACACTTAGCACGACCTGGAACCTCATCCGTTCCATGGCTTGGAATCCGGTTCGGCTGTCGCAACGCGGCGTCCATGTCTGGGACTTGCAAACCGCTTAATCCAGCTCCCAGACGCGTTTGTGAAACTTCCAGGCGGATGACACGATCGTGTCCATGTCGGAATGTTCAGGGACCCAATTGAGTATGGTTTTGGACTTTGACGTATCGGCGTACAGCGCGATCGCATCGCCGGGACGGCGCGGGCCGATTTCCACCGGGACCGGTTTGCCCACCGCGCGTTCAACCGCGTCCAGTACTTGTTTGACCGTGAAGCCATTCCCTGTGCCGAGATTGAGCTGCAGGCTCTCCCCCGACTTGTGAATGTGTTCAGCAGCGAGGATATGCGCCGACACCAGGTCCGCAATATGAATATAGTCGCGAATACAGGTGCCGTCCGGCGTCGGATAATCATCGCCGAACAGTTTCATCCCCTGGCCGAGGCCTGCCGCAGCCTTGATCGCGTTCGGGATGAGATGGGTTTCCGGATCGTGCTCCTCGCCCACCTCCCCCTCGAGATCGGCGCCAGCAGCATTGAAGTAGCGCAGCGCCGCATAGCGCAGACCTTCTGCGCGAGACATGTCTTCCAGAATGGTTTCGACCATCAGCTTTGACCGCCCGTAAACACTCACCGGCCGCTTGGGCATGTCCTCGACGAGCGGGAGACTCTCCGGATCGCCATAAATGGCGCAGGTCGAGGAGAAGATGAAATTTTGCAAACCGAGATCCAGCATGGCGCGGACGACATTCAAGGTTCCGGCGACATTGTTCTCGTAAAACGCGCCAGGGGCTTTTTCACCTTCGCCGACTTCGATATTTGCAGCGAAGTGCATGACGGCGTCGGGTCGCACCCGTTCAAGAGCCGCCCGGATCTCCGCTTCATTGCGGATATCGCCCTCGATCAGTTCGCCCCATTTCACCGCGTGTCGATGTCCGCTGGAGAAATTGTCAAAAACGATCGGTTCCCGGCCACTCATCTTGATGGCCTTGCAGGCATTTGCGCCGATATAGCCAGCGCCGCCAATGACGAGAATCTTATTGATCACAGCTGCGGTCCCTTCGTTTGTCCCAACCCGGGCTGTCTTTGCCTCAGACCGGACTGACACTCAAGGATCGGGCCACAAATTAAGCGGATTTAGTCACGCTTTTTTCCATCATGATCGGCATTGTCGCGCGTCCGCGACAGACGATCCTGCGCTTTTTCGGCCTTTGTCCGCCCATGCTTGATACGGTTTCCTTGCGCGCGCTGCTGTTTCTCAGCGCGCGCTTTTGCCTTGCGGAACTTGTTGAGATTAATGGGCTCCGCCAAGCCTAGTCTCCACGATGCGCGTTACGCCATTGTTCCATGGCGAGTGAGATCGCGAAGGTCTCACGATATTTCGGGCTGGACGCCGGGCGTGGCGCCTTGGCGGAGGTCAAGGCCATGATCTCCGCGAGCTTGTTATGCGCGGCGCCGGCCTGACCCGCACCAATATAGGCGTGCAGCTCAACTAGAGCGCTGGACAGCGGGTCATTGGCCCGGATCACGAAATATGGCTCGTCTTCGGCCAGGCGCGGCATAACATCAAATTCAGAAGGATTGGCTTTTGAGCCGACAGGCGCAGTATTCATCACAGTCAGTCTTTCTTTGGGTCAAAGTGATTCTCTGACGAGTTTAGCGGGTTTCGACCCCGCCGTCAGTTCCCGAAAAAGAGTCGCGAAAGGGCGCGGTGGATAAGGTAGTCATACTCAATCAGCGTGTCTTCAGTCGGGATGATGATCTCTGGCACGACCGCACCGAGACGCTCGACAGCGATGACGCGATGCCCCATCGGGGTCGGGACAACGGGGTGGAGCGTCTCGACGATCGCGATTTGGTCCTCGCCTAACAGGGGTGCAACGACAACTGTTCCATTGGTTTCCACGCCGGGATAGCTGAGCAATATAAACGTATGGTCCGGGTGAGATTTCAGTCGAACGATCGTATATGGGTCCACGTTCAAAACTGACGCAATCCATCTGACCAGAGACCATTTTCGCGAATGTCTTTCGCATTGGCCTCCATGGCTTCACGATTGTCCTCGATCCAGGCGTCGATGCGTTTGCGCCGGATGGCACTTTCCACCGCCTTTACAGCGATCGCATCCGGATCCAGTCCTAGCGACAGGGCTTCTGATCGCAATTCGTGTTCGAAGGGCGTGGAGTCCTCTCTCACGACATATTCTCCAAGCTTCGACAAGGCACGCTCAATCGCGCTCTGGGTGTCCGATCGCAGACGCTTGGTTTGCCCGGAAACAAAACTATAGATCGTTTGTCGCGGGACACCTGCTTCATCTGATATCCTGGCGATCGAATATTTTGACTCGCGAATCGCCGTTCGAATGTGGTCAGTAGATTTCATTACGGAAAAGTACGGTATTCCATAATCGTGTCAATTGTCACCCCGGACCAATCATCTTTTCAGGTCGCACAATCGCGTCAAAATCTTCAGCTGGAATACCATCAGCAATGGCTTCCTCGCGCAGGGTGGTGCCATTCTTGTGCGCCGTCTTGGCGATCTTGGCGGCGCGGTCATAGCCGTACTTTTCCTTGAGCGGCGTCACCAGCATGAGAGAATTTTCCAGCCCCTTTTGAATATTGTCGAGCCGGGGTTCGATGCCGACAACGCAATTCTCTGTAAACGACACCGCCGCATCGGCCAGAAGACGGATCGATTGCAGCAGGTTGTAGCTCATCATCGGGTTGAACACGTTGAGCTCGAAATGCCCCTGGCTGCCCGCGAAACTGATCGCGGCATTATTGCCGTGAATATGGGCGCAGACTTGCGTCATCGCCTCGCACTGGGTCGGATTGACCTTGCCCGGCATGATCGAGGAGCCAGGTTCATTTTCCGGCAAAGCGAGCTCGCCCAACCCTGAGCGCGGGCCGGAGCCGAGGAAACGGATATCGTTCGCAATCTTGAAGCAGGACATCGCCGCCGTGGTGATGGCGCCATGCGCGAACACCATGGCATCATGCGCTGACAGCGCTTCGAACTTGTTAGGCGCTGTTACAAAGTTCAGGCCTGTGATCTGCGCGATTTTCTCCGCTACGCCTTCGGCAAACCCGATCGGGGTCGACAATCCGGTGCCGACCGCGGTGCCACCTTGCGCCAGCTCGAGCAGCGCCGGCAGGGATTGTTCGATCCGCTGGATGCCCATCTCGACCATTTTGGTATAGCCGGAGAATTCCTGGCCCAGCGTGACCGGCGTTGCATCCTGTGTATGCGTCCGACCAATCTTGATGATCTCGGCCCAGGCCTTGGCCTTGTCGTTCAGGGCATTGTGCAATTGCTGCAGCGCCGGCAGCAGACGATGTGTGATCTCCTCGGCGCTGGCAATATGCATCGCGGTAGGGAATGTATCATTCGAGCTCTGGCTCATATTGCAATGATCATTGGGGTGGACCGGGCTTTTCGAGCCGATCTCGCCACCCAGGATTTCAATTGCCCGATTGGCGATAACTTCATTCGCGTTCATGTTGGACTGCGTTCCGGATCCGGTTTGCCAGACCACGAGCGGGAAATGCGCGTCGAGCTTGCCCTCAATCACTTCATTCGCGGCGGTGACGATGGCGTCTCCGAGCGAGGGGTCGAGCTTGCCCAGCGCCATATTGGTCTCGGCGGCGGCGCGCTTCACGATGCCGAGCGCGCGCACCAGGGGCAAAGGCTGCTTTTCCCAGCCAATCTTGAAATTGCCTAAGGACCTTTGGGCCTGGGCGCCCCAGTATTTATTGCCTGGAACTTCGACATTGCCCATCGTATCGGATTCGATCCGTGGGGTGGCGTCTTTACCAAGTGTGCCCATGACGCTGTCTCCTTGCTCACCGCGCGATTTGAAAGCCGCGAGGTAGCACGCCGCGCCAAATGCGCAAGCATCATCGGGTCAAACGTGTCTAGTTTGTCGCTGGCGCCGAGGCTTGCAGCGCTTCCGGGGCTAGTTCCCAGACCTGCGTCTGACAGATCGGACCAACACAGCCTTTGACCTGCAAGCGGCCATCATCCAGACGCTTCAGGCGAGACGCATAGGATTTGTCCGCTTCCGGATCATAGATTGTGCCACCGCGCCAATCCTTGCGGCGCTTGTCAAAGCCTTGCAGCATAAGCAGACCGAGCACGGGTTCACCGGCCTGGGTCAGGGCAGTTTCCGGCGTCATGCCGGGTTCCATCGCAGTCGGGTCGATCCACGAGACACGGCCGCAAGGGCTGCCATCACCGCAATCTTCAATCGTCACGGTCGATGTCTTGGCCTGGGTCAGGAATGTGCCAAACACATCATGTCCGTCTTCGGCCTGTGCGCTCAGCGTCAGAAGCGCTGCGCTTGCAGCCAATCCCATCAGTCTCAACATCGAACTATCCCTTTTGTCTTCACCACAATTCCACTGTTATGGCGCGCTGTGACAGAATTTCCACCTTCACAGACATTAATCCTCGTTTACCTTTGTCGACATGATTCACATGGTGAAACTCTGCGTTGGGGCTGATGATGCTGCGGATATTGAGCGCTGGCAAAACCGGCTGATGCAATCATCGCCCTTGCCCTATCACCATACGCGCATGGTGCCCAAGCGCGGCGGTGAGTTGAGCAATGGTGGGTCAATCTACTGGGTCACCAAAGGGATCATCCTGGTCCGCCAGCGCATCCTGGACGTCAAGGAAATCACCGATCGCGGCGGCCGAAAGGCCTGTGAACTGGTCTTTGACCCGGAACTGATCGGGGTCGAACCAACGCCCAAGCGGGCCTTTCAGGGCTGGCGTTATCTCAAACCCGAAGACGCGCCTGCGGATCTGAAACAGGGCTCCGGCACGATTGAGATGCCGGCCAATCTGCGCGCGGAATTGCGCGAAGCCATGGTCTGGTAAGCGTTTAGCGAAGCGCGTTCAGCGCCATTTCGGCATCTGCTGCACAGGAATTCCGGGGCGTGTGCACACCGACAGCACTGGCCGGGGCACGGCGCTGAGCAGCGATAGCGATCATTTCAGCATCAGCGAACATCACGGCCAGACGGCGCAGGCTTTCGCGTTGATCCAGAGCCGCCGGCATGGATTCCAGTTCCATGAGCTGTGTTTCCGACTCGGCCGCCATGCCGCGGAAGATACACCCCAGATCGTTCGGTCCATTCGAGCTATCGATCCACCGCGCCAGATCCGCTGAGGTCCGGCCGAAGCGATAGACATCAAGCGCATAAGTGTCGGTAATTTCGGCGTTTTCGCCCATATCCACTGTGCTGATCAGCGATGAGGTTTCAAGCGAGAGGCGGCCCGCTTCCTGACCCCATTGGCGCGCCAGGTCTGTATTCGCGTGCGCGGAGAGCGGCGCGGCAAAGAGGCAAAGGCAGGCCAGCAGGCGTTTCATGACGGCAATCATCCCGTATCTATCTGGGGTGAGGGCAGCAAACGCCGTGCCAGAATTGGCGCTTTACTTCTTCATGAAGGCATTGATCCGTGCATGCATATCCGGGCCGACACCTTCATTCTCGGTGATTTCCCACTGCAAACCGGCATCCATGGGGTCGGAATCGGTTGCTTCGAGCAGCTTTTTATTGGCGGCATGAGAGAAAGCGGAATTGGCCAGAATCTGCTTCGCAAAGGCGCGCAATTCGTCTTCAAACGCGTCTTCGGCGAATACCGCTTCGCACAAGCCCATATTGAGCGCAGCGTCCGCGCGAACGGTTTCAGCGGTGAACATCAGGCGCTTGGCCCGGGCCGTGCCGACCCGGCGTGGCAAGCGCTGGCTCATCCCCCAGATCGGGGTCAGCGCCCATTTGGCGTGGGTGTCGGCAAACTTGGCGGACTCGGCGGCGAGGATGAAATCCGCTGCCAAAGCAACTTCCAGCGCGCCGGTATAGCAATGCCCATGCACCGCCGCGATGACGGGCTTGGGCAGTTTCTCCATCATCCGCAAGGTTTCCGAATGCCAGCCCGGAGAAGGCACTTTTTCGCCCTCCGCAATATCGCCTAGATCATGACCGGCCGAGAAACATTTGCCCGCGCCGCGCAGGATGACGCAGCCAATGCTGTCATCCTTGCGTAGATCGATGACGTGCTGGCGCAATTCCCGAAACATCCCCACGGTCAATGCGTTCAACTTGTCGGGACGGTTGAGCGTCAGCCAACACAGCCCGTCTTCATCATGTCGTGTCACAAGGTCGGTCATCTGCGAGGCTCCCATTCTGTGCTTTTCGGGCAGCATGCATGGCTCACCCAGGGTTCGCATAGACCCTATTCCATTTCTGGGCCTAGGCTGTCGCGAGGGCACGCGCTTATGTAGGGTGGGACAAAACTGCGCAGGAACCGAAAAAGGAGAGCGCCACGTGGCTGATACAGAATATACCCCCCCAAAAGTCTGGACCTGGGACAGTGAGAGCGGTGGACGCTTTGCCAACATAAACCGGCCGATTGCCGGACCGACGCATGACAAGGAACTGCAAGTCGGCAAACATCCAATCCAGCTTTACTCCCTGGCGACTCCAAACGGAGTCAAGGTCACGATCATGCTCGAAGAGCTGCTGGCGGCCGGGCACACAGGTGCGGAATATGATGCCTGGCTGATCAATATTGGCGAAGGCGATCAGTTCGGATCCGGATATGTTGACCTTAATCCAAATTCCAAAATTCCGGTCATGGCGGATCACACGACTGATCCCGTGACGCGCGTTTTCGAGAGCGCCTCAATCCTGGTCTATCTGTCTGAGAAATTCGGCGGCGCTTTCATGCCCGAAGATCACAAGGCCCGCACAGAGGCGATGAACTGGTTGTTCTGGCAAATGGGGTCGGCGCCTTATCTCGGCGGCGGGTTTGGCCATTTCTATGCCTATGCGCCGTTCAAGATGGAATATCCGATCAATCGCTTCGCCATGGAAGTGAAGCGCCAGATGGATGTGCTCGACCGTCACCTGGCAGACAATGAATACATGGCTGGCAGCGAATATTCGATTGCCGACATGGCGATCATGCCCTGGTATGGCGCCATGGCGAAAGGCATTCTGTACGAAGCTGCAGAATTCCTCTCTGTCCATGAGTATAAAAACGTCAATCGCTGGACCGATCAGCTGATGGAGCGCCCGACTGTGCAGCGTGGGCAAATGGTCAATCGGGTTTGGGGCGAGCCGTCTCGTCAATTGCCGGAGCGCCATGATGCCAGCGACTTTGAGCTACGCACCATGGACAAGCTTCAGCCGGACGCGACTTAGGCGAGGTTAAATCCCGATTGCCATAGCTGCTGGACCTCCAGGTGGCTGTTGGAAATCGCCGTGGCGCCGGCTGAACGCAGTCGGTCAGCCATGGCACTGTCGGCATGGCCGCCACCAGTAAACCCGATCACGGCCATCCCAGCCGCGCGCGCGGCCATCACGCCATGGACGCTGTCTTCGATGACCAGACAGGCGCGCGGATCTATCGAGAGTTCACGCGCGGCCATCAGGAACAGGTCGGGGGCCGGCTTTCCGTTCGCCACTTGCTCCGAGGAATAGACATGTGTGCCGAAGAATTGGCTGAGATCCGTGACGCTGAGCTTGATCTTCACGCGCGCAAGCGGCGCGGAGGATGCCACAGCCCGGGGTCCGTCAAAGGCCTTCAGGAAATCGGCCACGCCTGGCATGGGCTGCAACTCGGATTGAATCCGTGGCCAGGCCCGGGCTCGTAATTCATCGGCAAACTTTGCGGGCAGGGGCGTTTCATGCGCAGCGCGAAAGTCAGCGTCCAGCGCCGCGAAATAGTCCGGCATGGACAGACCGACAAATCGCGACATGTAGGCCTCGTCGGAATACTCCAGGCCGTGCTCGGCCAGGAGCTCGCGTTCCACCGCGACATGGATCACCTCGGAATCGACGAGAACGCCATCATTGTCGAAGATGATCCCTTCGATCGCCATGTTTCCACCAGTTAGAGCAAGTCTCCGCCAGCGGCCGCGGCGGTGGTGCCATCTTTCTCAAAGGCGCGAATGACATTCTTGCCGGTGATCCATTTGTGCACTTCATCCGGACCGTCGACCAGGCGCTGCGAGCGAATATGCGTATACCAGGCGGCCAGCGGTGTGTCCGTGGAGTAGCCAAGTGCGCCATGCAACTGGATCGCTGTATCCACCACTTTGTGAACCATATTGGCGAGGAAGACCTTGGCGATGCCATTCTCCTGGCGGATGTCCAGTCCATTCTCGGCCTTATAGGCGATGTGCATCAGCATCAGGCGGGCAATATAAAGCTGGCTGGCGCATTCGGCGAGCATGAATTGTACGCCCTGTCGCTCGGCCAGTCCTTTGCCGAACGTGGACCGCTGCGTGACATGGGCGGTCGCCAGATCAAGCGCGCGCTGCGCCATGGCGACATTGTGCATGCCATGCCGCAACCGGCCATAAGCCAGGCGGTGCTGACCCATGGCAAAGCCTTGCCCTTCGCCGCCCAGCAGGTTTTCCTCGGGCACGACGAGATTCTCGAGCGCGATCTCGCAATGCGCCGCGCCCATGGCTTCCTGATAATCCTTATGGATGGCCATGGTCGGA
>JBCCCT010000105.1:0-11829 GCA_039033355.1 Pseudomonadota bacterium
ATCCCCATCTATGCGAATTCGCGATAGGGACTATTCGCGAAAGAGGGAAAGACGCTGCCGATGATCGGGGCTATGACTCTCACCAACGATAGAACCGGAGCCGATGCCTGAACGTATAAGGGTCGTGTGAAGGGGAAAATGGAGGACCAGTAAATGGCCAATACACCAACAAGCCGCGCGCTTGCCCTGAGCCCCGAACAGGGCCTGAGCCGCTACCTCTCAGAAATCCGTAAATTTCCAATGCTCGCCAAGGATGAGGAATTCATGCTGGCCAAGCGTTGGCAGGAACACGAAGATTCCGATGCTGCCGAGAAGATGGTGACCTCGCATCTGCGCCTGGTGGCCAAGATTGCCATGGGCTATCGCGGCTATGGCTTGCCCATGGCCGAGGTGATTTCCGAAGGCAATGTCGGGCTGATGCAATCGGTCAAGAAATTCGATCCGGACAAGGGATTCCGCCTGGCGACCTATGCCATGTGGTGGATCCGCGCCAGCATTCAGGAATACATTCTGCGCTCCTGGAGTCTGGTCAAGCTCGGCACCACGGCGGCGCAAAAGAAACTGTTCTTCAATCTGCGCCGGATGAAAGGCGAGATTGATGCGCTCGACAATGCCCAGCTCAAGCCGGAGCAAGTGACGCATATTGCCGACAAGCTCAACGTCTCTGAAAAGGACGTGATTTCCATGAATGGCCGGATGAGCGGCTCTGACGCCTCACTCAACGCCCCGATGGGCGCTGAAGGCGATATGGAATGGCAGGACTGGCTCGAGGATGATGAGCCGAACCAGGCCGAAGAGTTTGCCCGGACGCAGGAATTTGATGCCCGGATGGAACTCCTGCAAAGCGCCATGGCCGATCTGTCAGAGCGCGAACAGCATATTTTGCAGGAACGCCGTCTGACGGATGAGCCCCAGACGCTGGAACAGCTGTCCGAGGTCTATAATGTCAGCCGCGAACGGATCCGCCAGATTGAAGTGCGGGCCTTCGAAAAGCTGCAAAAAGCGATGCAGAAAATGGCCAAGGAACAAGGCCTGCCTATGGGCGCCTAAGGTCTTTGACGGCGCCAAACATCATTCCGATCACAGACAGGGGCGATCCACGGATCGCCCCTTTTATTGGCGTCCGCGAACGCGACCTGACGGGCGGAGCGGATGGCCGCTTCATCGTCGAAGGCAAAGTACCGCTTGGGATCTTGCTACGACGGTCGCGATTTGAAGTGGGCAGCCTGTTCCTGTGCGAAACGCGATTGGCACCGCTCGCTGACCTGTTGAGAAAAGTGCCGGACGGGGTCCCGATCTATACCGCGCCGCAACCCCTGATGGATGAGATTGCCGGGTTTCCGATCCATCGCGGCATCCTCGCCTGCGCGCGAAAAGGGCCCGGTCTCAGTGTTCAGGCGCTGATCTCCAATCGGGCAGAGCGGCAGCGGATCCTCGTCCTCAATCAAATCTCAAATCACGACAATGTCGGCGCCGCCTTTCGCAATGCCGCGGCATTCGGGGTGGATGCGATCCTGCTCGACGGTCAATCCTGCGATCCGCTCTATCGCAAGGCCATCCGCGTCTCCTCGGGCGCCAGTCTCTGGATGCCATTCCATCAGGGTGGCAGCGGCGAAGCACAGATCGAAACACTCAAGGCCAATGGCTTCGCCATCTGGGCGATGACCCCTCGCGCAGATGCCGCGCCGCTGCAGGGACAGACGATTCCAGACAGACTCGCCATCTTGCTCGGCGCCGAAGGCCCTGGCCTTCCAGCGGCCCTTATCGAGGCCGCGCATCCCATTCGAATCCCCATGGCCCCAGGATTTGATAGTGTTAATGTCGCGACGGCTGGTGCGATTGCGCTGGCCCATGTATTCAGCGCGAACGAGCAGACATGAGCGGAGAATCGATGCGCTACATCGTGACCGGAGGATATGGCTTTATCGGATCGGCTGTGGTGCGCCAGCTCGCTGCGGCGGGACATGAGGTGTTCAATCTCGACAAGAAAACCTATGCCGCAAATCCCGACGCGATTGCCGGCCTGGACGTTCAGAACGTCCATGCCTGTATCACCAATCGCCCGGCTGTCGCCGCCTTGTTCAAGGCAGCCCGACCTGATGCGGTCATTCACCTGGCTGCCGAAACGCATGTCGACCGGTCCATTGACGGTCCGAGCACATTCATGACGACCAATATTGACGGCACGTTCAATCTGCTCGAGGCCGCGCTGAGCCATTGGGATGAAACGGAAAGACCTGATTCCTTCCGTTTCGTGCACGTCTCGACGGATGAAGTGTTCGGCGATCTCGGCCCCGATGATCCGGTTTTTGACGCGCATACGGCTTATGCGCCCTCCTCTCCATATTCCGCCAGCAAGGCCGCAAGTGACCATATCGCGCGGGCCTGGATGCGGACCTATGGCTTGCCGGTTGTGGTCACCAATTGCTCGAACAATTACGGCCCCTGGCAGAATGCCGAAAAGCTGATCCCGACGGTTATTCGCAAAGCCGTGCTCGGGGCCCCGATCCCGATCTATGGCGACGGTCAGAATGTCCGGGACTGGCTGTATGTCGAAGACCATGCTCGCGGCCTGATCGATGCCTGTCGGGCCGCGCCGGGCGAGACCTTGTTATTCGGAGCGCGCGCGGAGCGAAGCAATCTGGATCTGGTGAAGACGCTTTGCCGCCTGCTCGATGAGGTCCGCCCCAAGGTGACGCCTTATGCCGATCAGATCGAATTTGTCACCGATCGCAAAGGCCATGATCGCCGCTATGGGGTCGACCCATCCAGCGCCGAACAGGCCATCAACTGGCGCCCTGAACGCAGCCTCGAACAAGGCCTGCGCGAAACAGTGAAATGGTACATTGCCAATCTCGCTGAGGATCTGACCGATCAGGAGGACCGGCTCGGCCTGTCGCGGTCCTAAGGCGCTGACAGCCGGCGGATCGTCGCCACGACGTCTTCGCCATAAGCGTGATGCGGCATATGTCCGCCCTCGCCCAGCTTGACCAGCTCAAGCCCGTCAACCTGGTGCTTGAGCTTGCCGACATGCAGCGGCGGACTGATCACCGTGTCGAGGGCGCCGGAGAAGACCACGGTCGGCACCGAAATGTCGCTATAGCGGTCCTGCTGGCCGGCCAGCTGTCCTCGCAAGGCATTCACGTCCCGCGCATTGGCCGCGAAGTTTGCCGGCCGGAACAGGAGGCCGATTCCGGACTTCTCGAAATAGCCGTCTGGTGCAGGTTTTGGCGAGAACACATTGGTGATGCCGGCCTTCACCTGCGAAGGTCCGACAATCGGCACGAGCTGGGTGAAGACCGGTCCAACCAGACCATGGCTGGCATATTTGTTGTACCAGGCCTCACCGCCGCCGCCCCAGTCATGACTGACCGGTGCGAGCAGAACCAGGCCATCGACCAGGTCCGGATGATCGAGCGCCAGGCGCAGCGAGACCGCTCCGCCAAAACTGTGGCCAACGACGATGGCCTTTTCGCCGGGGGCCAGCTGCCGCAAGACGCCCGCCGCCTGTTCGGCTTGAATGGCCAGGGTCTGTGCATCGGACGGGCGCTCTGAATGGCCATGCCCCGGCCGGTCCATCATCAGGACCCGGTGCGTGTCGGCCAGCTGCGGCGCCAGCGTCCAGTCAAACTCGCGCGCATTTGCGGACGCGCCATGAATCATCAAAACGACCGGCCCGGTTTCGCCTTGTTGCAGGACATGAACATCCGCGCCATTGACCTTGACGAAGGTCCCTGTCGCAGGATGCGCCTGGTTTACGCGCGCGGCATAAACAGCGCTGTGCACGCAGGCTGAAAGACCGCCGAGCAGCAGAATTGAAACAGCGATGATCAGCATTCTCAAACGGGGCGGCCTTCCTGTTCGCGCCGAATGCGATTTATGCCGCGCTTGGCCGAAGGAAAGAGCGGATAGATTTCGAGGGCTTTCTCATAGGCGTTGACCGCCTCGTCTTTCGAGCCCAGACCTTCGAGGACAGCACCGAGGCCACCCCAGGCTCCGAAATGGCGCGGCTCGAGCCGCAAGGCCTCGTTCACGTCGCGCAGCGCTTCGGTATAATTCTCTTGCGCCAGAAACACGGTTGCGCGGCGATTCCAGGCTTCCGCATAGCCGGGCTGGATCGCGATGACGCGATCATACAGCGCCCGAGCATGATCGAGATCGCCAAAGGCCTGCGCCCTTACAGCGCGTTCCATGACGAGATCGGCGGCGTCTGATCCGCTTTCCATCCAGGACGCCCAGATATCGAGGGCGATATCATTGGCTTCTTCTTCGCTGGGCGCCGTTTTCAGTTCGTCGAACATCTTTTCCGACGGCCCGAAATCGGGACCGCTGACCAGGATCACTCCAGCAAAAGCGAGGGCTTTGAACATGGATCAAGTATGCTCCTTCAACTGAAGCGTGCCAAGAAAAATAAGCGTGACCGGCTGTATCGCGTGGAAATGGGGCTAAAATCCGAGCGATTCCGCAATCGCTTTGACTTTCGCCGCGCGATCGGGAACGGCGGCTTCGATCATCTTGTAATATCGTTCCAGGATTTCAGGCGGCGCTTTCTCCGGCGACCCCGCATCAAAAGGCGGATTCGGGTCATACTCAATCGACAGCTGGATAAATTTGGCAAAGTCCTCCCCGCGAATACGCGCCGCAAGGGCGAGCGCGAAATCAATCCCGGAGGTGACGCCGCCGCCGGAAAACCGGTTGCGATCCTCTACGATGCGTTGCTTGACCGGGATCGCGCCGAAACAAGCGAGCTGATCAATCGACGCCCAATGGCAGCCAGATTTGTAGCCCTTGAGCAGACCCGCAGCGCCGAGCACCAGCGACCCGGTACAGACACTGGTCACCCATAGCGCTTGCGCAGCCACTGTTCGCAACCAGGCCAGGACGTCCGGGTCCTGCATCATGTCCATGGTGCCAAGACCACCAGGGACGCAAAGAATATCGGCGGACTGAATCTCATCAAATGTCGCTGTCGGCAGCAGCGGAAAACCGGCATCGGTTGGCACCGGTTCCGTGTCCTTCCAGACCAGGTTGAGCGTCGTATTACCAAGGCGCGACAAGACCTGGGCTGGACCGGTCAGATCGAGTTGCGTGACATTGGGAAAAACCAGGAACGCAACGGATATCGGGGATAATTCTGGCATGGCCATCTCCTTTATGGTGATTGGCCCAGGCGAACGGCACTTGCTTGAAAGGCACAACGCTCCCCGATGGTGCTCCATCCCGATCTCGCCAGTCGCGTTGCAAGGACTACCTTAAGGGAGGATTGGCGGGAGATCTATACCCGGCTCAAATCGGCACGGTTTCCCAATACGTTTAGGATCCACAATATTGATTCAGTTGAAGTATTTGTTTGATTCTCCAAACCAACACCAAGGCGGATTGTCTTTGTCCACGAGCTTTGATTATTTGATATTAGAATGTGTGAGTTTTTCACTTCAAAGGGTTAAGGCAAATGCACCGATTCCTGTTATTTTTGATTGGTATGGCGACTTTGTTCGAGTCCGCTTTGGCCCAACCGCAGCCGCCTCTGGAAGCCTATGGTACCCATGCCGAAATTAGGCAAGTGGCTTTGTCGGATAGCGGTCAGAAAATTGCGATTATCACGAAGCCAACCGAGGCCACGGTCATCGACGTCGACGATCTTGATTTGACGGATGACGAACGTGCGGCTCTCAAAAAACTGCCAACCGTTGGCAGTCATATGGAAGTTCGCCAGACGAATGTCCTAATCTACGATTTTGCGACCGGCACCTATGAAATTGTGCCAACCAATTCCGGAAAAGTGGTTCATATCGACTTTGCGGGCGAAAACGATTTACTGATTTGGTCCGAGTTTGATCGAGTCATTTTTATAGGTGACGAACTCCAGTCGCGGGGCGTATTTCACGACGTTTCTGTGCTTTCAACGGAAGACATGAGCATCAGAAGAGTCATCGTTAAAGGCAAAAGGGAACCGATGCGTCTGATCGATTTCGGGCCTGTCCTGACGCGACCGAACACGAAAAATGAAATTCTAATGCAAGGTTGGTGGATGCCAGGAATGTTGTCCCGACGCCCCGCTAAGCTTCACTTGCTGAAACTCAACCTGGACACAGCCGAGCTTAGGATCGAATCGCATGGACTAAAGAACACGACCGATTGGATTGTCAGTCAAAGTGGATCGTTTCGCGTGCGCGAGGATTACAATAATGCAGGAAATTCATACAAACTTGTCGACGTGCACAATGGCAAAAAGCGCGAGCGGTTCAAGTTAAAGAACGTGGAGCGCCCGCCTTTTACGCTTGTTGGTCTGCATCCTGTGACTGACGCGCTGGTCGTATTGGCGAGTTATGACCATGATGTCGTTGCCGAGCTAACCTCCGAGGGTCACATCTTGCCGCCTTTCTTGGCCCGGAACGCCACGGATATCGACTATGTGTTTCGAGACAAAGATCAGGTCATTGAGGGAGTTAAATATTCCGGCATCTTACCCCGCTACGAATTCCTCGACCCGGAGTTAGATGCAGATATTCAGGACCTGATCGCCCAGACACCGGGCACCTCCGTCACGATTTTGGATCGTAGTTCGGACTGGCAAAAAATCCTGCTTCGTCTGGAAGGGAATTACACATCCGGCATGTACCTGATATTTGATCGGGTCACGAAACAGAGCGAGCTTATAGAAGAAATTCGTCCCGATATCGTTCGGGAAGCCATTGGCGATGCATTATCTTTCAAATACGAAGCTCGTGATGGCTTGCAGATCGAGGCTATCGCCACCCTGCCGCCCGGTACAGATATTTCAAACGCGTCCAACCTTAAGACGATTGTCATGCCCCATGGCGGGCCGGAAACTTATGACGCGATCGGATTTGATTGGATGGCACAATATTTTGCCAATCGCGGCTATCTGGTCTTTCAACCGAACTTTCGCGGCTCCGCCGGATACGGCACAGCTTTTGTGCTGGCCGGCAACGGCGAGTGGGGCGGAAAGATGCAGGATGACATCACGGATGGCCTAAAAGCCCTGGTCAATGAGGGTCTCGCTGACCCTGACAATGTCTGCATCGTGGGGGCCAGTTATGGTGGATATGCGGCCCTCGCTGGGGGAGCGTTTACGCCGGATCTTTATAGATGCGTAGTGGCAATTGCTCCGGTAACTGACCTTCACCGCATGCTAAAAGATGAGAAGCGAGACTATGGTCGCAATCATTGGGTCGTTGACTATTGGCAAGAGCGAATGGCCGATGGAGAAGCCCGAAAAATCAAACTGCGTTCGGTATCGCCATCTGAATATGCGGACTCATTCCAGTCGCCAGTCTTGTTAATACATGGTGACAAGGACCGCATCGTTCCACTCAAGCAAAGTGAGATCATGCATCAAGCGCTATTGGATGCTGGTAAGCTCGTTACTTTCATAACTCTCGAGCGCGGCGATCACGCGCTGTCGACGAATGAGGCTCGGCTCACCACTTTACAAGCCGCCAGCGACTTTGTTGAGCAGCATATTGGCAGCTCACATTCCTCGCTCAGCACCACACCACAAACGTTCGCACCGTCAGCAACCGATGGTCCATGAGATGAGAATTCGCGTGTGGCATTGTGCAATTTGATAAGCCAGCAATAAATGGCATTCGGCGTGTTAGAAAACTGGTGTGAGCTAAAAACTTTGGACGACTTAAGAACTCAATTCGCCTCAAAAAGGGTGGTCAGCGCCGCAAATCATCGTCACGGCGCTGACCGGGGGAGGAGGACTGTCTTTAGAAGGCGGCCCTCAACCGAGCTGAGAAGTCATAGCCCTGATAGTCCGCTGAATCCGTCGACCAGCATCCTGGCTGATTGTTCGGAGACGTTGGCAGGTCATAAGTCGCAATCCCGGGAATCACGCCAAATCGGTAGCCACCGCCAATCGAGAGATAGTCGGTGATTTCGAGATCCAGTCCGAACCGGAGGCCGCCACCAATCTCGAACCCGCTCTCACTGAGATCCTCATTGAAGGTGACATTGGACAGTCCCGCGCCGCAGACGCCGGGATCACACGTGGTGACCTGATTGAAGCGTCCAGTCGCATCCGAATTCATGAATTCCAGCAAACCGCTGACGTTGAAATTAATGCCGGGCTGAACGCCATCGCGCGGCACCAATCCGTAGGTGCCGAAGCCGGACAAGCCGAGTCCGAACTGTTCGATCTCGGTTTCAATCTGATTGGTCTGACCAATGCCGCCAAAGGGCGAGCCGGCAAACGAGACTGTAGCGCTGCTCCACAAATTGGTCTCGACCTTGCGGTGGAAGCCGAACACGCCTGTGTTCAAATCGAAGCTGTCATTGCTGAATTTGAGCTTGTCGACGCCGAATTTGAGATAATACAGGTCGCCTTCGCCCCGCGCTGACCCGTCCAGGCCAAACGCATCACCGAGGAACAGACCAGTTGAAGTTTGCTCCGTCGGCGTGCCGCCTTCCCCGCCTTCATCAAGGAAAGCGAACTCATCGGCATAAGTCAGGGCGACACCAAATTCGCCATTTTCGGGATCGCTGCCAAAGCTGTCCGTGTCTGAACTGTACTGGCCATATTCGGCCCAGAAGCGGGTCGGCTTGCCGCGGAATTGCGGACCCGTAATGGCGCCATTGAAATGCCAGCCATCCCAGTCTTCCAGCTCGGCTGTGACCAATGGCCCCTCATCGCCACCTGAGGAAGGTACCAGTGTACCGGCTGAAATCGCGCCCATACCATCGGCTTCAAACTCGCCATAGCCGCCCGAAATGGCAACGCCGCGAACGGGGGCTTCCTCAGGTTCGGGATTGCCGAGGGCGACTTGCGGTTCATTGTCCGCATCGACATCCTCGCCGAGCGCCACTTTTGGCGCTTCTTCCGGATCGCCGCAAACCTCGACGGTCAGCTCCATACTGCGCAGATTCTGCTTCGGATCATTGGTCCCGGTTTCAACCGCATCGAACCGGATTGTGTACTCGCCCGGTGCATCCGGCGCACGGATGTCAGCCACATAAGTGTTGCTGCCATCGCTCTTCTTGAGCTCTTGCGGCTGTCCACCTGGCAAGATGGTGGCGGTCACTTTCAACGTATCGCCTTCTGCATCCTTCACCTGCGCTGCGGCCGTGAACAGATCGCCAGGGCAAATCCGTTTGGTCGGCACCACTTGAGTGCCAGACAGGAAGCCGATTGCGCCGACGTCCGGGGCTTCATTGCCAACGGTGATAAAGGTGCTGAACGGCGTCGTTGTTGCGGCAACGTTTTGCTCAGGCGCCCCGTCATCGCCAGCCGATGCCCGGATTTCATGCCGCCCGCTATCATCGGTATGCGGAAACTCGTCCGGCACGATTTCAAACCGCACGGTATCGTCCCCCGCCGGCGTGACGTCCAGCGTCTT
The DNA here is from genome assembly GCA_039033355.1 of Pseudomonadota bacterium. Taxonomy (GTDB): domain Bacteria; phylum Pseudomonadota; class Alphaproteobacteria; order Caulobacterales; family Hyphomonadaceae; genus Henriciella. The sequence goes on from JBCCCT010000105.1 coordinate 9,366, forward strand.
GACCCCGTCAAACATGCGGTACGTCCCCCCACCCGCATCCGTGGCATCAATCTCGATCGAAGCGATATCGTCGCGGCCATTGGCATCTTTGACCGTTCCACTGATCGCCACCATTTTGCCATCGCCGGAATGATACGCATTGCCTGGCGCGCGCGGAGACGTGAAGCGCGGCTCCGGCGGTGTGTTCAGAATGGTGACGTCAAAGTCTTGCGCTGCGGACTTGCCATCCTTGTCCGTCACGCTGATCGATGTCCCGAATTTTCCATGTGGATGCGGATATTTCGCGGTCGCAGAGCGTTCGATCTTGAACGTGTATTGCCCGGTGGTCGGATCGTGACGTCGATTGGTCACGGCCAGGTTTCGCCCGAACGCGCCGTCGGGCGTGGTCGACAGACCATCCGGATGGCCATCCAGTTTGATGCCCTGGCGGACGATTTCGCTGACATTGCGATTATCAGCATTGGTATCAATGATGACAATATCGCCGGTCAGAGAGACATCCTCGCCGGGTTCTGCGCTCGGCGCCGCCGGCATGGAAACAATCTGCGGCGCCGCATTGGCGACGGTATAGCTGAAACGCTGCGTATAGCGCGTGCCGGTCGCCCCGACTGGCGCACCCGCCGGCGCGCCTTGCACCGTAATGCTGATCGCGAACGGCCCTTGCCGGCGGACATCATCAATCTTGAAGGTGATATTGGCGTTTCCACCGGGCGTGCGTGTGTTTTCCAAAGTCGCGAAGGCGTCCATGCCGGTCACGGTCACGCTGGAAATATTGACGGCCTTGCCGCTGGCCGTGCGCGCGGAAATCCCGGCATTGACCCGCGTGCCAGGTTCGACACTGGCCGGCGCAAAGCTGATCGAGGCAACCGGATCATCTCTGCCATCACACTCAGCCTCTGTTTTCGGGCGCTGGTCGATTGTGCGTTTCAGCGCCGCGATACTGGCGCCGATATCCTGCTGCGCGCTACGCATCGCGTTCAGGTTCGCCGCTCCGAAATCCAGACTTTCAAGCGCCCGCGCGGATGTTTCGCCCAGCGCAGTCCGATCGTCCATGGCAGTGTCATAATCCCGCTGCAAACTGGTGATCCGGCGGCTCAATTGATTGACCCGTACGCGTAAAGCCTCCTGCGCCGCCAAATCGGTCGCACGATCCGGTGTTCCGGGCGGGCAGGCATAGCTTGCCGGCAACCCGTTCGAGGCCTGCTGGACATCAATGCGCAATGTCGCCAAGGCGCCATTAATCGCCAACCCCTCTTCATATATCGCCGTGGCGCGCGCGTCTTGCGCCGCCGCAGGCTGAACAATGGCCGCTGGCGCAACCGCGATAATGGTGGCGATCCCAGCGGAGTGGAGTAGTAGATTTCTAAACATGGTTTTTCTCCCGTCCCGCTCCTCCAAAAAATGGGAAGAGCCGAATCAGGAGACGCGAAATCGCTCAAACGCGCATGATCCGTTTGTACTATATGGAAAATAATCTAAATGTTTCTGAGCACTATAGAGGGCACAGCGCTAGTATAGCATCTCTGCGCCTTCGAATCGGCCTCTGATGAAACGCGCGGTTTCCATGATCGACTGGTCGGCATCGACCGTGAAATCATGCTCCCAGACATGTCCGCCCATCGGCCAGACGCGCATCAGCATTTTACCATCAACGTCTTGAATCCGTTGGGCCAGAAATTTGGAATCGTCGAAGAAGGAATCCTCCTGACTGACATGGACCAGAATGGGCGGCAGGCCTGACAGATCACCAAACAGCGGAGAAGCATCCGGATCGACGGCCAGAACCTTGTCCTGCAGATAGAGTCGCGCACAAAGCGCCGTCATTTCCATTGTAAACGGGCTGACACCGGACAAGCCGGAAGACAGAAGCGAATAGCCGGTCAGCGCCAGATCCAGCCAGGGCGAAAACATCGCCAGGCCGGCGGGCATCGGTTCACCGCGCGCTTTCAAACGCAGCAGGACCGCCATGGCGATCGAGCCGCCCGCGGAATCGCACGCGACCACCACTTTTGAGGGATCATAGCCATCATCATACAGCCCGAGCAGGGCGGATTCGACATCGTCGACCGCGGCCGGACACGGATGCTCCGGGGCCAGGCGATAGTCCGCGATCCGCAATCGCGCTTCCGACATGCGCGCCAGCCGGGCTGCCAAAGCCGTCATGCGATCGCTTCTTTTCATGATGAAAGCGCCGCCCGGCACATAGAGGATGGCGGCATCATCCGGCGCGGTTTTGGCGGAGATCCACTCCCCTAATCCATCCACCACGGGCTCACGCGTTGTGTCGCGAAAGGCATCATCCATAAGCAAGGGTTTGACCGCGGCTTCTTTGGCCCGGGCATCCCGAAACGCGCGCACCGACTCAGCCAGCACCTGATGCTGCTTGCGGTCCATCATCTCGGCCCAGCGCCGCGCTTTTTGCCGCGAGATCCATTGGATCAACCGGTTGCCCTGTCGATCGCGC
>JBCCCT010000106.1:0-11771 GCA_039033355.1 Pseudomonadota bacterium
ATTGAACCGACCGGATGCGATGAATGCGTTCAACAATCAATTGATGGATGAATTGACCGCCGCGCTGGATCGCTTTGATGAGGATCCGGAGATTGGCTGCATCGTGATTACCGGCTCCAAGAAAGCCTTTGCCGCCGGCGCAGATATCAAGGAAATGCGCGACCAGTCTTATATGGAGGCCTATTATAAGGACTTCATCACCCGCAATTGGGAGCGCGCGGCGCGCACGCGCAAGCCGCTGATCGCCGCCGTCAATGGTTACGCCCTGGGCGGCGGATGTGAGCTGGCCATGATGTGCGACTTCATTCTGGCCGGCGAGAAAGCCAAGTTTGGTCAGCCCGAAATCACCATTGGGGTCTCACCCGGCGCGGGCGGCACCCAGCGCCTGACCCGTTTTGCCGGCAAGTCCAAGGCCATGGAAATGTGCCTGACCGGCCGGATGATGGATGCTGAAGAAGCCGAACGCTGCGGTCTGGTGTCCCGGATTGTCCCGGTCGATGATCTGGTCGACGAGGCCAAGGCGGTGGCCAAGAAGATTGCCTCCATGCCCCGCGCGGCGGCCATGCTGACCAAGGAAATGGTCAATGCTGCCTATGAAACACCGCTCAGCCAGGGCGTGATGTTTGAGCGGCGTCTGTTTCATTCCCTGTTCGCGACAGAGGACCAGAAAGAAGGTATGGAAGCCTTTGTCGAGAAACGGCAGGCGCACTTCAAGAATCAATAGCTGTTTGGCCTCGATTGAGGGCCAAAACAGAGTCTGTAGATTCTTCATCTCCAGGCGCATGCAACGGTTGACGCAGGCGGGTGGTTTCTGTACTTACCGCCTCTTCGCCAGATAGGGCGACCAAAGGAGTTTTTGATGGCGAACACGAAATCAGCCAAGAAGATGGTGCGCAAGATTGCGACCCGCACCGAAGTGAATAAGACCCGCCGCTCGCGCATGCGCACATTTGTTCGCAAAGTCGAGGAAGCGATTGAGGCCGGCGACAAGTCTGCCGCCACTGAAGCACTGAAAGCTGCGCAGCCGGAAATCATGCGCGCTGCTGGCAAAGGTGTGATCCACAAGAACACATCTGCCCGCAAGGTTTCGCGTCTCTCTGCCCGCGTAAAGGCGATGAGTTAAGCGACAGCAACCCGTCCGGTTACTGACAAAATTGCATAGCCCGCTGGTCTTGCCATGCGGGCTTTTCTTATGCCAAAGTGGTAAAAATAACTCAGTTTCTCAATGTGTGAATTTCCACAGAGAAAGCCGCTTTTTGACGTTGACAGAACAAAGCTTGAATACCTTGTCGACGCTATAGACTCAAACCTGTCAAGTGCAACTTTTTGAGTTTATTTTTGTGTGATTCTTCAAGGGCTTTGGCTGAGTCAACCGGGACAATCCCAGCGAACTTATAGTTTCTTCAGTTGCAACCAAAATCCGTCTCTGATTAACTATATCCATCGACGGAATGTCCTCTGTGTACAGCGTAATTTTGGGGTGAGCCTCCCCGGCTCAAAAATCAGAGGTCGTGTGTGTTTTCCGTTGGTCGCCAAGATGAGAAACGCAAGAATAAGAAAGGTGCATCTTATGGGGCTGACGTATGGGGTTGATGGGCAGAACGCTTCCTCCGACAATGCAAAGGCTGGAGAGCAGCTGGGGGCAAAGTCGCTATGGGCGCAATCTGTCGGCGCGGTGGAAGCCGACGCAAAACCCGATAACTCACAACAATGGCTGACAGCGATCCGCTTTGTCGCCGAGATAGACAAATCTATCGTCATCGCCGCACCAGACCAATTGACACTGGATCGGGTCACAACTGATTTTTCTCGCCCGCTGCAACAAGCGTGGCAGAAACGGGATCCGAAAAAGCGTCGATTGAAGTTTGAATTGTGGAATCGCGTGCCAGCAGACGTGCGCGAAATGGTGGGTGATCCCTGGTTGAACGGCCATGAGCCGGCGCTCGACCCGGAACAGGATGAGCCGGATTATGCCGCGCTTGATCTCGATCACACGATGACCTTCGCCACTTTGGTCGCTGGACCCTCGAATGCGCGGGCTGTTGGGCTCGGCAAACGTGTGGCCAGCGGCGCCCCGATTCCGGCAGGCGTGATTGTCATCTATGGCCAGCCGGGCACGGGCAAGACCCACATCCTGAAAGCCATTGAGGCAGAAGCTGCGGTGCGCAATGACAAACGCCGCCTGGCTTATATCTCAGCCGAGGAATTCATGACCCGGTTCGTCAATGATTCCCGGGCGGGCGATACCAGCGCCTTGCAGGCCTATGTCAAAAAGAATGACCTTCTGATGATTGACGATCTGCACTGGATTGCTGGCAAGGCGAAAACGGACACAGCCTTCTTCGGCGCCCTGCGGGCTGTCACTTCAATGGGTGGTCATGTCATCATCACCGCCGATGCCGCGCCCGGCGATATGGTCGGCCTGTCAAAACAGCTGGTCGGTGAAATCAAGGGCGCTGCCTCGGTTGAAGTGGCAATGCCGGACAATGAAATGCGCAAGGCGATCATTCGCCGCCATGTCGATCTGATCGCCAGGGATACGCCGAACTTTGTCCTGACCGAGCCGATGGTGGACCGGATCGTCGCGACGGTTCGCGGCGCGGGCCGAGAATTGTGCGGGGTCCTGTGGAGCCTCCAGCTGGAAACCGGCTATGGCGAACTGGCACCAACGCCAGACATGCTGGAAACCGTCATTCGGCGGATTGCGGGGGAACCCCGTTCGCCGTCCCTGGATGATATCAAGCGGACCTGTATGGATCTGTACCGGATTTCCAAGACCGATATTGAAAGCGCCAGCAAGGTGCGGACGATTTGTCATCCGCGCCAGGTCGCCATGTATCTGTCCCGCGTGATGACCGACAAGTCCTTCCCGCAAATCGCCACCGCCTATAAGAAAAAGGACCATACGACGGTCTTGCATGCCTATCGCAAGATCAAGAAGGCCCTGGACAAAGGCGATCGCGATATGAGCGAAGAGATTGAGCGCGTGAAGAATGCGGTGTTTGACCGCCTGGCCGGCCACGACCAGGCCTGATCCACAGCGCAAGTCGGACAAGGACTTGCATTTCACACGGAATTCGTGACTTTAGCGGCCCGCTCCCGAAAAGGAGCGGGCTGATTCGTATGTAAAAAGATAAATTGTGGGCATGGACCGGGCACCCGGCAAAGGGATGATGAAATGAAATTGACGATCGAACGCGGGGCGCTATTGAACGCGCTTGGACATGTCCAAAATGTCGTGGAACGTCGCAACACCATTCCCATCCTGTCCAATATCCTGATCGAAGCCACCGATGGCGCGGTCCGCTTCACCGCCACGGATCTTGATATCGAGGCGGTCGATCATGCGGACGCCAAGATTGAGGCCGATGGCTCCGTCACCGCCCCGGCCGGTACCCTGTTCGACGTTGTCCGCAAGCTGCCCGCCGGCGCCGATATCGAGCTTGAGCTGAATTCGGAAAACCGTCAGCTGGCCATTCGTTCCGGTCGTTCGAACTTCTCGCTGCCTACTCTGCCGGCTGGCGATTTCCAGACCATGGTCCCGGATGAAGATGCAACCGAGTTTGACATGGAAGCGGCGGACCTCCGCCGCCTGATCGACAAGACCCGGTTTGCGATTTCAACCGAAGAGACCCGCTATTATCTGAACGGCGTCTATCTCCACACCGCTGATACCGATGCCGGCAAGAAACTGCGCACTGTGGCGACAGACGGCCACCGCCTCGCTCTGTCAGAAGTCGATGCGCCGAGCGGTGCAGAAACCCTGGAAGGTGTCATTGTCCCGCGCAAGGCGGTTGGCGAAGTTCGCCGCCTGATCGATAGCGAAGATGGCGATGTCTCGGTCTCTGTGTCCGACACCAAAGTCGTGTTCAAATCAGGCCGAGCGCAACTGACCTCGAAACTGATTGACGGGTCCTTCCCGGATTATGCGCGCGTGATTCCGAAAGGAAACACCAAGGCGATGATCATTGACAATAAGCTGTTCGAAGCCGCCGTGGACCGCGTTGCCACCGTCTCGGCGGAACGCTCGCGCTCTGTGAAACTGTCTCTGGCCGAAGGGCGCCTCGCCCTCGCCGTGAACAGCGCCGAGACTGGACAAGGCCACGAAGAAATCGAGTGCGATTATCAGGCCGACGAAATGGATATTGGCTTCAACGCCAAATACCTGCTCGACGTCACCGCACAGATTGAAGCCGAGGATGCGCGCTTCCTGTTCAACGACCCCGCCTCGCCAGCCCTGGTGCTCGATCCGGGCGATGAGAGCGCGCAATATGTGCTGATGCCTTTGCGGGTGTAGTGACCGCCCTTACCCGCCTCCGCCTCACTGATTTTCGCAGCCATGCGACTCTAGACCTGCCGCTTGATGCCCGTCCCGTTTGTCTGTTCGGGGCGAATGGCGCGGGCAAGACGAATGTCCTGGAAGCGATTAGCCAGCTTGGGCCCGGACGTGGCTTGCGCGCAGCGGCCTTGCCTGACATGACCCGGCAAGGCGCCTCCGGCGGCTGGACCATCTCAGCCACGCTGGATGATGACCGCAAGCTTGGCGTCGGGCTTGAGTCGAGCGGCAATGGTCATAAGCGCATCATCCGGCTCGACGGGGCACCGGCCACCGCGACCGACCTGGCGGACCTCATCCGGATTGTCTGGCTGACCCCGGCCATGGACAGCGTGTTTCGCGGCGGGGCGAGCGAACGGCGCCGCTTCTTCGACCGACAGGTCATGGCGCACATTCCGAGCCATGGCAGCGTCTCCAATCGCTATGAAAAAGCCATGCGCGAGCGCAATGCCTTGCTGGAACGCGGCCGCGTCGATCCGGCCTGGGCGGATGCGATTGAAGGCCGGATGGCCGAAGCCGGCGCGATGATTGCCAGCAATCGCGCCCGTATCCTCGTCGCCTTGCAGGACGCCATCGACACACGGCCCGAAGGCTATTTCCCGAAAGGCGATCTGGCGCTGGACGGCGCTGCGGAACAGGCGGCCAGTGACGGGGCAGGTCTGTTTGATATTCAGGACCTGATCGCCGAAGCCCTGGCCAAGGGACGCTATCGCGATCAGGCGGCAGGGCGGACCCTGTCCGGCCCCCATCGCACGGACCTCTCCGTCATTCATCGCCCGACCGGCGCGGCGGCGGGTGATGCCTCAACAGGACAGCAAAAGGCCTTGCTGATCGGATTGATCCTGGCCAGCGCGCGCGCCTTGAACGCCGATGGCGATGGGCCAAGCCCGCTCATCCTGCTGGATGAGGCGGCGGCGCATCTTGACCGCGATCGCCGCGCCGCGCTGTTTGACGAATTGATCGAACTTGGCGGCCAGGCCTGGCTGACGGGCACCGAAGCATTCCTGTTCGAAGCGTTTGGCGACCGCGCGCAACGCGTCGAAATCACCGGTCCGGATTAGAGCACATCCTTGCCGCGGCATGCGGCGATCAAACAGACCAGCGTGGCGAAACTGCCAAAAAAGGCCGCGATCCAGAGCGGGATGAGCTGCCAGACATTGAGATTGCCATACAGGATCGCCCAGCTGACCAGACCGGTCCCGCCGGCAACGGCAACCAGGCCGAGCAAGGATCGCGCCCGGGCCCAAAGGGCGGCCAGGATCAGGACAAGTCCCCCGCCCAGCAGCGCAAGACTGCTGGTCTGACGCGGAACCCTCATCTCCGCCAGAACCGTCTCATCCAGCATCAGCCAGAGTCCAAAGCCTGCAATGGCGCAGCCGGTCAGCCCCGACAGCGCCTTGATGACGTGCCCCAACATGCGTCTATGTCTCTCCCTTGCTGCAAGGCTAAGCAATTGAAACGATTTGGGCAAATTGATGCGGGCCGATGGCGTGACGCCAGCCATCACGGCCCTTATGGTTTGCCTGCACCGTGGAGGGATGAGATGCAACGATTTGGCTTTGTGATTTTGGCCGCCTGGCTGACGCTTTTGGTCTCGGCTTGCCAGACTCCCTTGCCATCAGACGTCGAGGCCGCGCTGGCCAATCCGGACCAGACCGGCATTCGCTGGGGCCTGGTTGTGGCCGATATGGACGGGACCGAATTGTTCGCCCTGCGCGCCGACAACCGGTTCACGCCCGCGTCCAATACCAAGATCGTGACGACGATGGCGAGCTATCATCAATTGGATCAACTGTCCGAGCCGCGACACAATCCAGGCACGCAGGTCATACTTGAGCACAGCGTCACGGACGGCCCGCCCGACCTCATCCTGCGCGGCGGCGGAGATGCCATGCTGACCGATGCGCCGGACTGCGAAGCCTATTGCCTCGCCGATCTGGCCGATGCGGTGGCCCGGTCCGGACTGACCGAGATCAATCAGGTGATCGGCGATGACACTCTGTTTCCGTTCGAACGCTGGGGACCAGGCTGGAGTGTTGAGGATCTTCAATTCTATTATGGCACGGCCGTGTCGGCGCTCAGCGTGAATGACAATCTGGTCTGGATCGACATCACGCCAGGTGATCACCCTGGAGACCCGGTCGAGATGTCCTGGCAAGCCGGAGATGCCTATTACACAATTCGCAATGAGGCCACGACCAGTCCCGCCGACGCAGATCGTGCGCTCCGCGTTCAGCGATATCCCGGGGCAACCGCTGTCCGCGTGTATGGCAGCGTCCCTGCCGGATCACAGACATTGAGCTTTGGGCTCGCCATCGACAATCCGGCTGAGTTTGCGGCATTGCGGTTCTCGCGCCTGCTGGAGGCGCGCGGTGTCACCATCAGCGGTATCAGCACGCGCCACCGCCCGCTGGATCTGTCCGATGAAGTGCCGGACGATGCGGATGCCACGGCGAACCTGGTCAGCGCCCCGGTCGCGGACTTGCCGGTCGCCATGGCCACGCTGCCGGCCTCCCCTCTGTCCGAGAGCCTCAAGCGGGTCTCCAAGGAGAGTGAGAACCTGCATGCAGAGATCGCGCTCCGTCGTCTCGGCCTGCTCGAAGGCACCGGGTCGCGGGATTATGGCGTGTCCGCACTTGCATCCTTTCTCGCCGAAGCTGGCGTCACCGACCAGGGCATCACGCTGCATGGCGGGTCAGGCATGTCGATCTATAATCGGATCAGCCCGCGCGCCATGGTCCGACTTCTTGCCTTCGCCGCTGAGCAGCCCTGGTTTGCGGCCTGGCTTGCCGATCAACCGATTGGCGGGGTCGATGGGTCACTGGAGCGACGGTTCACGGGCACCGCGCTAGACGGCAAGATCTTCGCCAAGACCGGCACGCTGAATGGCGCCAATGCCCTGGCGGGCGTGATGACCGCAGCCAGTGGCCGACAGCTACTCTTCTCGATCATCGCCAATGACCGCCCGCCCGCAACAAGGTCTGCGATTGCGGAAATGGATGCGGCCCTGGTGGCCATCGCCGAACGCTATTGAGAGAACCAGTCGACCAGCCAGGGATTGACCAGCGTGTGCATCTGATAGTTCAGGCCGTGCTCGCCGCCCTCGACAATGCGAATATCGCCCGCCGGCAGGATCTGCTCCAGCTTGGTTGCGCTTGATACCAGCACTGTGGCGTCAGCATCGCCATAAATCGCCAGAACAGGCACGTCAGTCGCCGCCAGACGCGCAAATGTCTCTTCGCGGCCCGCCATTGGCATATGGCGGAAAGTCGACAGCAAAGCCTGCAAATAGCCGCGATATTCCAGCTGCACCGTCACGTCGCCCTGTAGACGATCTTCCGGCGCCCGGGCCGCTTCGTCATATTGCGAGTCACCGAGCAGGATGCTTTTGCCAAACATCCGCCAGATCCAGTCTCCGACCAATGGCGTGCGCAGCAACGTCGCGGAACTGCCATCCGCGCCGGCCGTGTCCAGTCCGGCGGGCACCAGAAGCACGAGTTGTTTGACCCGTTCCGGATAGCGCGCGGTGAACTCGGCCACGATCGGCCCTCCCATGGACAGGCCGGCGAGCCCGAACGGCTCATCAACACCGACATGATCGAGCAAGTCGATCAGCGTGCGATCATAGAAGTCGACATCGTATCTGGTCTTCGGTCGGTCCGACCAGCCGCGTCCGAAATGATCAAACCGCAGAGTTCGAAAGCCGGCCGCGTTCAGCGCCTCAACATTTTGCTGATAGATGAAGTTGGGCGTCGAAAAGCCATGCACCAGAACGATGACGGGTCCGTCTTCCGGACCATCCCAGCGATAGTGAAGCTGGCCATCCGTCAGCGTCGCAAACGCTCCGGGCGCATTCTGCCGGGCGGTTTCATTGAGCGGCTTCAGACGCGCTTCCGCCCATAGATAAGCCCCCAGTGCGAGCACGATAATGAGGGCCAATACACGCAATCCCCACTTCATTTCTGCCTCCTGATTTGATCTGATTTTGTTCCAGTTTAGACGGTTTTCGCAGGGGCAGAGCGAGGACAGTTTTCGCGCCCCTTCGGAAGCCCTACAACACATTGATTAATATACGTTTTTATAGTGAACAAATACCAGTTCCGGATTTCCCTTTTTGGCCAATAACCCCTATAAAAGAAGGGAATTTGACGAATCACTTGCAAGGGTATGCCCCGATGACAGACGCGGCCGAAAATAATCCAGAATATGGCGCCGACTCAATCAAGGTTTTGAAGGGTCTGGAGGCCGTTCGGAAACGCCCCGGCATGTATATCGGGGACACCGATGATGGCTCCGGTCTGCACCACATGATTTACGAAGTCGTCGACAATGCGATTGACGAAGCCCTAGCCGGACATGCTGACCAGGTGACGGTCACGCTGCACCCGGATGGCTCGGCCGAAATTACCGATAATGGCCGCGGTATTCCGGTCGGACAGCATGCCACGGAAGGCCGCTCTGCCGCCGAAGTGATCATGACCGAGCTGCACGCCGGCGGTAAGTTTGACAGCAATTCCTACAAGGTGTCCGGCGGCCTGCACGGGGTCGGCGTCTCGGTGGTGAACGCGCTGTCGGTCTGGCTCGATCTGACCATTCACCGGGATGGATCGGAACACCATGTCCGCTTTGTCGATGGCGGGCGTACCGAAGCGCCTCTGAAAGAGGTCGGCACCAGCCCGACAACCGCGTCAGGCGCGCCTTATACGGGGACGGCTGTGCGTTTCCTGGCCAGCCCGGATACGTTCACCATGACGGTGTATAATCGCAAGACGCTGGAACACCGCCTGCGCGAGCTGGCCTTCCTGAACTCCGGCGTGAAAATCGTGTTCAAGGATTTGCGCGAAGCTGAGCCTTATGAAGCGACGCTGGAATATGCAGGCGGCGTTGCTGCCTTTGTCCAGCATCTCAATGTCACCAAGAATGCTCTGATCCCGGACACGATTTACGTGACTGGCGAGAAAGACGGAATCACGGTCGAAGCGGCGCTGGAATGGACCGACGCCTATCATGAGAATGTCCTCTGTTTCACCAACAATATCCCTCAACGCGATGGCGGGACGCACCTGGCGGGCTTCCGCGGCGCGCTGACCCGGATCGTCAACAAATATGCGGCGGAAACCGGAATTGCGAAGAAAGAAAAAGTCGACATTTCCGGCGATGATGCACGCGAAGGCCTGACCTGCGTCCTGTCGGTCAAAGTGCCGGACCCGAAATTCAGCTCGCAGACCAAGGATAAGCTGGTCTCGTCTGAGGTCCGCCCGGTCGTCGAAAGCCTGATCCACGAAAAACTGGCCGAATGGTTCGAAGAGCATCCCAAGGAAGCGGTCGCGGTGATGACCAAGATTGTCGAAGCCGCCGCCGCCCGGGAAGCCGCCCGCAAGGCGCGCGAGCTGACCCGGCGCAAGACGGCGCTCGACATTACCTCCCTGCCCGGCAAGCTGGCGGATTGTCAGGAAAAGGATCCGTCCAAGTCTGAAATCTTCATCGTGGAGGGTGATTCCGCGGGCGGCTCTGCCAAACAGGGGCGCGATCGGTCCAACCAGGCCATCCTGCCGCTGCGCGGCAAGATCCTGAACGTGGAACGCGCCCGCTTTGACAAGATGCTGTCCTCGGATCAGGTCGGCACGCTGATCATGGCGCTCGGCGCCGGCATTGGCCGTGAAGAATTTAATATTGAGAAGCTGCGCTACCACAAGATCGTCATCATGACGGATGCCGATGTCGATGGCGCGCACATTCGAACCCTGTTGCTCACCTTCTTTTATCGTCAGATGCCGGAAGTGATCGAGAAGGGCTTTCTCTACATCGCCCAGCCGCCGCTCTACAAGGTGATGCGCGGCAAGTCGGAACGCTATCTGAAGGATGATGACGAGCTCAATTCCTATCTGATTGAGTCCGGGACAGATGGCGAAGTCCTGATCCTGGCTGACAGCACCCAGATTGCCGGTGAAGACCTGCGCGAGCGGGTCCGCGTTGCCGCCCAGTTCAAACAAGCTCTGTGGCGGCTCAGCCTGCGGGCGCCTGGCGATATTGTCGAACAGGCCGCGATGGCAGGCGCGCTCGCCCCCGGAGCATCCGCGGATGAAGCGGCGCAAGCGGCCGCCCGCCTCAACATCATCGCTGAAGAAGGTGAAGACACCTGGGCTGGCGCTTTCGAGAATGGAAACCTTGTTCTCGTGCGCGAGGTGCGCGGGGTTGAGGAGAAAGCGGTTCTGGACGCGCAGATGCTGGCCAGTTCCGATGCGGCCCGCCTGAATGGCATCGCCCAGTCGATCCGCTCCATCTATGTCGAGCCATCGCTGCTGCGCAATGAGAAGGCGGGCGAGATTCAGGTCACCGGCCCGATCAGCCTGCTCGAAGCGGTGCTGGCCTCGGGCCGCAAGGGTCTGAAGATCCAGCGCTATAAGGGCCTCGGCGAAATGAATGCTGATCAGCTCTGGGAAACCACGCTCGACGCCAATGCCCGGACGCTGTTGCAGGTCCAGGTCGATGACGCGCTGGAAGCCGGCGACATGTTCTCGCGCCTGATGGGCGATGTGGTCGAGCCGCGGCGTCAGTTCATTCAGGACAATGCCCTGGAAGCTGAAGTCGACGTCTAAGCGGCGTTGTCCTCAGACCGTCTGAGATTTCGCGGGTCATACAAAGACAGGCGATCGACGATGGACAGGATCTGTTCAATTTCGCGTTTCATCGACAGGATACTGGCTTCATTGGTCGCCGGCAGTTGAATGCTGGCGGGCTCGAAATGGTTCTTCGCGCTGCTGATCAGGATCAGGAAATGGTCATCGTAAAAGGCGGCCATCATCTTCTTTCCGCTATATTCTGAATAGAGCGCTTTCAGGTTTTCGATGATGCGGGGATCGATCAGATAGCGCGCCTCGACCTGATCATTAGTGAACACGTCAAAGATCTTCTCAAATTCCGGATCGACCAGATCCGCACGCTCGAGGCCGGCGGTCTGCTTCTTCAACCAGCCGCCAATCTTGCCCTGGTCCCGGATCATGATCGTGTGACCATAGAAACGCCGCGTGCCACTGCTCAGCAGAATGGCGAGGCCGTTAAACACAGTCACGGTTCGCTTGCCGGACCGTCGTTTCAGCTTGATCTCGGAGAAATTGATCCCGACTTTCCTATACTCGCCCGTAAACAAGTCTTCCGATTTATAGGTCGTATGGCCCGGAACAATTTTGGATGGCTTCATGCGCTCCATCGGGATCTTGCCTTTGCCATCATAACGGAACGGCCCGAACAGCCCTGCCAGATCCGGCAGGATATCGCGCTTATAGGCCCGGGCATATTGGCGCTTTGGCTGGGTCACCCATCCCCACAACATGCCGAGACCGGCAATAGTGACGCCAGCCGCCGTGTCATCATTGCCGCTTTGCCAGATCAGCAGCCAGTAATCGATCCAGCCCAGAAAAGGCGTCATGATGGC
>JBCCCT010000107.1:0-11657 GCA_039033355.1 Pseudomonadota bacterium
AATCGTGTCGCCGATCGTCACGGTGAAGGTCGACTGACTTTGGTTGAAACCGGCTATGCCGATCGAGACGTTCGAGATTTCATATTGCTCATACCCATAGTCGCGGTGGCAGCGGGTGGATGTTCCGGACTGCATCTGTCCGCTTTGATCATAGTCGACACAAACGGCTTCGACGGGGTGCAGTTGCGGTGTGTCTGGATTGGCGAACGCAGCGGGTGCGGCGACGATCGCGCCGAGAATGAGTGCGCTGGATTTGTACATCATGATGGGAACTCCAATTCTTATCATCTATTCGCCGCGCAGACGAAGCACGACTTCCGTGCGTTCACCGGCAACGACCTCAACGTCCTGCGCCTCGATGTCACCGGCATAGCTGTAGCCTTCGATCCGATAATTGCCGGGCAGGAATTTGCGGACTACGCCAGGGCGTAAAATACCGCCAATGATGCGTTGGCCGTCCAGCGCGTAAGCTGAACCGCGATCAGGTGTTCGCAGATAGTTTTCTGACTCAGCATAGGTCATGACCAATTCACCCAACGGTTTCGGGGTGAGCGTAACTTCCAGGCTCTCGCCGTTCGCGATCTCAACTTCCGGGCGGTCGAAAAATCCGTCATTGCCAAAACCTTCAACGGCATAGCGGCCGGGTTTGACGGCGATGGGGCGGCCAGGGGTCGAATAATCACTATTGCCCCGGTCGAGCGAAACCAGAAGCGCCCGCGTGGGCAGCTTTTCGCGGGCATAGTTTTCGAGCGTGTTTTCAAAGGCGATGGTGATGAAGCCAGCTTCGACCGGTACTTCAATCACTTGCTCGTCTTCAGATATTTCGATCTCAACCCCCTCGATTGGCAGGTTTTGATCGTCCGAGTGATGCTGGTAGACACCGGGCCGGGCGCCCGAGAAACGCGAATAGGTGCTGTAGACTTTCTCGCCGTCTTGCCACAATTCGCCATTGCGTTTGAACGTTTCGCCATTTGGCAGACGATAGAGGATCATGAAACGAACGGTCTTGTTGAGTTCGAACACGAGTTCGGTGTCAGTGTCTTCGATGAGGGTTTCACGCAGGACCAGCTTATTGTCTGCATTCGGCTCGGCGCGGAATTCATAATCTCCTGGCGCAGCCAGGGCTTCATCCTTGGCGCGGAAGGTGAAGACTTCTTCGCCATCCTGCCAGGCGGAAACATTTGCCCCTGGGTGCGGTTCGCCATCTTCGACAAATTTCGCGGTCACACGGGCAGGGGCCTCGACCAGGACATCGACACGCGTCTCGCCCTCCGCATCAACCGTGACAGATTGCACGACCGGGCGATACACGCTTCCATCTCTCAGCAGCGGCCCAATATGGAGTTCATATTCGCCTGGCCCATCGACAACATTGCGGCCATGGCCAATACTGGTCGCGTCGCCAACTTTCTCCCCGTTCAATCGGATCTCGCCGCCAATGCGATAGTCGCGATCATTGGCATCATGCGCGCGAATGATAATGGCGTGGAGCTCTGCGGAGTCGACGGGCGTAGGCGCGCTCGCGGTTTCGATAGTGTCCGCAACCTGACCAAGGGCTTGATCGAACCCGTCGCTCGATTCCGCATCGAGATAGGTCCCGCCGGATTCCTCGGCAATGCAGGCCATGGCTGTTCGCTCGAGCTCATTCAAACCAACCCCAACCACATGGACGCGGATATTGACTTTACTTGCCTTCCATTCGCGCATCAATTCGCATGGATCGGCATCACAGGTTTCGATCCCATCACTGATCAACAGAATGTCACCCGAGCCGCCCTTGAAATCCTTCAACCCTTCCTGGAGGCTGTATGTGATCGGCGTCTTGCCCGTTGGGCGGACCTTGCCGAGCGTGTCTACAATTTCCGGTCTGACAACGTCCAGCGCATCAAAATCGCTGACAAGCTCAGAGTCCCGGCAATCACCGGGCTGGCGATGACCATAGGCGCGATACCCGACATGGCGCCCGCCAAATCCGGTATCCAGCGCATTGGTCAGGGCTGTGACACCCGCTTCATATTTGCGCGTACCATCCGCAAATGCGCCCCACATGGAGTTTGACCAGTCGTGGATCACGAGGACGCTCGAGGTGGGCTCATCTGCCGGCGGTGCTTCTTGCGCCTGTTGCGGTCCGGCCAGCATCGCAGCGCCCAGTAAAACCAGGAACGCGAATTTTTTATGTGTAACGAGCATCGTGACGGTCCCCTTTTTACCAGCACGCGTGGAATTTTGTTTGCGGAGGAGTTTCGAAAGCCGAGCGTAAAAAAGCTACCCGTACAGATGCACTAGTCGGGCTCATCTAGTGCATCCGTCCTAATTGAGGCTCGCGCGCCGGTCTGGTCATTTGAATATTGGGACAACCAGGAGGAAAACCTATGCGTTATGTGATTGCGACGGCCGTCGGGGGGATAATCTCGGCCGGTATTTTAGCGATGCCCGCATCAGCGTCATACATGCAGAAATGTAATGAGCTGATTTCGAAATGGTCCACGTGTCAGGAAACCGGAGGTGACTGTACAGCGCAGCAGAAACAGATTGAAACCGAGTGCAAGTGTCACGTGCAGAAAGGCGATGACTGGAAACTCGTAAATGCGGCGGTCGAGAAGGACGATGTCTGCGGCCATCCGCCTGGCGACATCACCATTCCACCACCGCCGCCTCCTCCACCGCCAATCATTCGTGTACCACCAGATCCTGCGGGGGCTGGTGACAAGGGCAAACCGGCCGTAGAGAAGGACAAGGATGAAGGACGTTCGCACGAGTAAAGTCCAAGCGACCGGATATGATAAGGTCGACCAGTTCATCTTCGATCGGTGGGGGGACCGAGACATGAAAATTCTATTGGTCGACGATCATCCGGTCTTTCGAAATGGCATGATGACCATGCTTGGCAACCTTTTCGAAGGGGCGGAGATTGTTGAAGCGGGCGATGCCGCCATTCTCAACCGCGAACTGAACGCCGAGTCGAAGCCCGATTTGGTCCTGCTCGATCTTATCTTCCCGGGATTCGACGCGCCGCGAGACTTTCCAGGATTGCGACGCGCGCTCCCACTTACACCCATTGTCGTCGTTTCGATGATCTCGGAGAGTGAGTTGATCGAAGATGTGATGAGCGCCGGTGCAAACGGTTTTGTATCGAAATCGGCGCGACCTGATGATATTTCAGCCGCCTTCCTGGCCGTGATGGATGGCGAATCTGTTATTTTGCGTGCCTCGCACGAAACCGGGCCACATGCCGTGAGCGACGATGCCCTGGGCGCCTTGACGGGTCGGCAGATCGAGGTGTTGCGCTATATCTGCAAAGGCATGTCGAACAAGGAAATAGCGCGTGAGCTGGATATCTCTCCGTTCACCGTGCGCATTCACGTCTCGGCATTGCTAAAGTCTCTGGGCGTCGCTTCCCGCTCGGCAGCGGCGTCGTATGCCGCCTCACGCGGTTTCGTGTGATTGCAGCAATGCATTGAGCAAGGCCGATCGCAGTTGCGCCGGCCGGATCGGCTTGTGCAGAAGTGGAATTGCCAATCCTTCCGCGGACGCGCGTAATTCCTTGGACGTGTTTCCGGAGATCATCACGGCGGCCAGATGAGGATGCTTGCTGCGTAACCTGTTCACGACGTCGATGCCGGAGACATCCACGCTCAACTCATAGTCACAAATCAGAACGTCAAAACGCGCATCATCCACCGCGCGCCAGTCTTGCGATGTCTGGACATGACACCCCCAGCGCTCGAGCAGGAGTTTCGTGGCTTCGAGCGTATCAGCATCATCATCCAAGACGAACAAGGACGCCCCTTCCACCAGGCCTGACGCGGTTGGTTTTGAGCGCATGGTTTCGGCGGAACCAATACGTTCGGCGCGCGTAAATCCTCGAACCGAAAAGACAGACCCCTTTTTGGGTTGCGACGCGAGATGGACAGACAGGCCGAGTTGATCGGCGACACGTTGAACGATGGAGAGTCCCAATCCGAGTCCGGGTGAAGATTCCGAGCCCATTCGAACAACGTCGAGGCGGGTGAATTCCGAGAAGACGCGCGCCTGATCCTCCAACGCAATTCCGGCGCCATTGTCGACGACATCAATCGAGATGTTGCCGTCACGGCGGCGACATCCGATCAATACAGCACCGCCTTCGCTGTGACGGATTGCGTTGGAAATCAGGTTTTGCAACATCCGGCGCGTCAGTACCGGATCCGCCTCAACACCGATTGCGCTGGGGACGACCCGCAACTCAACATTGCAAGCCTCCGCTACGAGCGCAAAATCGAGCGCGACTTCCTGGATGAGGTCCGTTGGCCGAAACACCTGTTTTCGAACATTTATGCCGCCTGTGTCGAGCAGCGTGACATCAAGAAGGCTATCAAACAGCTTGGTCAACACGTCCAGCGACTGACGGACTCGGGTGAGAATGCGCTCTTCTTCGGCTTTCGTCTTGGCCTCAGGAAGCGATTCAATGAACAAGTTGATGGCATGCAAGGGCTGACGCAAATCGTGACTTGCTTGTGCCAGGAAGCGCGATTTGGAGAGATTGGCTTTCTCGGCTTCGGCCTTGGCACGCTCAATTTCATCAGCCTGGGCTTGCAGGTCATGCAAGAGGCCGTCTTTTTCAATTTGAAGTTTGAATGCGCGCAACATGAAATCATTGATTTTGCGCGCCAGTGACACCAGCACGATGATATAAGCGAAGATCAAGCCGCCAGAGATCAATCCGGTATTGCCGGGCTCAACCAGATAGCGGACGGCGAGGGGAGTCATCCCTGGGATGATGGAGGCATAGCAGGTCAAGAGACGCATGCCTTGTGTGCCGACCGCGCTGAGCGACATGCCGCCCATAACGAATGTCAGGAAGAGCTGTTTGGCGGGTTCCCCTGTCGGAAACAGGCAGAATCCGGCAAATCCCCACATGCCGCCGACAATAATCGCAGACACATCAAATTGCCGTCTGATGTTCACGAAACTGGCATCGCTCCATTCGCTTTTTGCATGGCGAGAGGCGAGTGACATCTGAAAGACAATTGCCGCGCTGATGATGACGAAAAAGAAGACCAGGCGCCATGTCGGCACGGATCCGAGCATCACAAATGCCACGAGGCCGGCCACGAAAATATGCATCGCGCTGGCAATCAGATTTCGCTCGAGCAACATGCGGAGCGCGTGGCGATCCAGCCGAATGTCTGTCTGCGATAAGGGGCGTGATAGCTGCAGCATGACGCTTTTCGATTAGAGGTTTTGAAGACTGCTATGCCATGGAACCTGAAATTTGAGAAATACAATGGGGCGCGCGAATGCGCATCCCAGCCGCAACACAAACACTGATATGCCAGTCGTCGCGCCGCGTTCCGCCGCTAATTCTGGTTCACCGTCACAGCGGTGAAAACGCGCACGTAAAGTGCCGCATTTGCGGGGGTTCCGTCGCGATCTCAAATCCGCGCAAGCTGTTCTTCAATTTCTGAATTTCGATGAAAGCTTCGATGACATAGTCCGCATGAGATTGCGTATAGGTCCGGCGTGGGAAGGCGAGCCTGACAAGCTCCATGGACGCCGGAACCTCTTGTCCGTCAGGCTGCCGACCGAACATGACAGAGCCGATTTCACAGGACCGAATGCCGGCGATTTCATAAAGCGCGCAGGCGAGCGCTTGCCCCGGATATTGAAGGGGAGGGATGTGATCGAGCCAGGCTTTCGCATCGACGAATACAGCATGACCTCCAGCCGGTTTCACCACAGGAATGCCGACCTGGTCGAGCCGTTCAACGATGTATTCATGCGTGCGAATGCGATAACGAAGATAATCTTCTTGCACGATCTCGTCCAAGCCTTGAGCCAGGGCTTCAAGGTCTCGGCCCGCCAGACCGCCATAGGTGGGGAATCCCTCGGTCTGGATCAGTTTGACGCGAGCCTGGTCGGCAAATGCATCATCATTTAGCGCCAGCCAGCCGCCAATATTTCCGAACGCATCCTTTTTGGCGCTCATGGTCATGCCATCGGCGCAGGTGAAACAGTCGCGCACGATGTCCTTGATCGTGCGATCTTGTTGGCCCGGTTCACGTTGTTGAATAAAGTATGCGTTCTCGGCAAATCTGCAGCCATCAATGATGAACGGCTTGCCATGAGCCTGGGCGATCGCGGCAACGTCCTTGATGTTTTGCAGACTCACCGGCTGACCCCCGCCCGCATTATTCGTGATTGTGATCATGATGATCGGCGTTGTTTCGGCGTGTTCCTGCATGAACGCCTCAAGAGCGTTCACATCCATATTCCCTTTGAATGGATAAGTGGACGAGGGATCACGTCCCACCGCGATGTTCAAATCATGCGCGGTGGCCCCGCTCGCTTCGATATTGCCGCGGGTGGTATCGAAGTGGGTGTTTGACGGGATGGTATGACCAGCGCCGCCAAATATCGACATCAAGATCGCTTCAGCAGCACGGCCCTGATGGGTCGGAATGATATGCTTGAACGGCATCAGATCCTGGATCGCATTCTTGAATCTGGCGAACGATGGTGAGCCGGCATAGCTTTCATCGCCTTGCATGATCGCTGACCACTGTTTCGCGCTCATGGCGCCCGTGCCGCTATCCGTCAGCAAATCGATCAGGACGTCGTCAGATGCGATGGAGAACAGATTGTAATGCGCGGCTTTCAATTTTTCCGTTCTTTCAGATCGCGTCGTCATTCGAATGGGTTCGACGCTTTTGATACGGAAGGGTTCGATGATGGTTTTCATTTCAGAGCTCCGGTAAGACCCTCGGAGAACTCTGTGGCAACCGATTCACAGAAGAGGGCCTCGCGCCGCGGTTGCCGTCAGAAAAGACTGCCGCGCTCAGCGCCCTTAGATTGCCATCGAAGTTTATGTCTCACCTGGTGCTTTGGCAATGGGTGCAATCAATCTGCCCCGAATCCGAAACCAGCAATTACTTACACCACTGAACCGACACACCACCTGCACCAGCAATCGTCCTCCTGGTCTACTGACCGAGCATCAAGCCGTGGTTGTCGCCGCGATTCAACGCTGCTCCGAAAACAGGAACTCTCGCACGGGGCGTGTACTTTTTGATCAATGCACTTGCAAGATTGTGAGTGCAATATAGTTACAATGTTCGACCACCGGGGTCCGGGCGGGCCCCAAACTAGGTTTGTTTATTGAAAGAACTTCGATCAGGCAGGATCATATGAAACTTCGCAATTTGAGTTTGGCAAGTTTCCTCTTGGGGGTCGCGGCGTGCGGGGCTGCACAAGGCGTTGAAGAAACACCCGGCGCGTCACTCGGGGCCGCGCCCGTTTCGATGGGGGATGTGACGCGCGTCGTGAATGCGTCTGGCAAGATTGTGCCGCGCGACGAAGTGATGGTCGGGTCGGAAGTCTCCGGACGCATCCTGCAGGTTGAGGTCGATTTCAACAGTCGCGTCAAACAAGGCGATGTGCTGGCGATTATTGATCCTCAGAGCTTTGAGAACCGGGTTCGCCAATTGAGCAGCCGGCTCGAGGCTGCAAATGCCGACACGCGGGTGCGTGAGGCCTCGATCAATCGCGCAGAAGTGAACCTCTCTCAGGCCGAAACGGTGCTGCGCCGACAGGAAGATTTGTTTTCGCAGAATGCCGTTTCGCAAGCGCGCCTTGATGAAGCCTTGCGGACGGTTGGTGTGGCTCGCGCAGACCTCGAACTCAACCGGGCGCAATTGGAAAGCGCCCTGGCCGGTGTCAATCAGATCCAGGCGGAACTCGCCACCGCGCGGCTGGATCTGGAGCGCACCACGATTACCAGCCCCATTGATGGTGTGATCATTGATCGCAAGATCGATCCGGGGCAGACGGTGCAAGCCAGTTTTTCTGCACCGGAACTGTTCGCGCTTGCGGCAGACCTCTCTGACATCCGCGTCGAGGCGCAGATTGTTGAAAGTGATGTGGCCGGCTTGGATGAGGGGGACGTGGCGAAGTTTTCCGTCGATGCCTATCCAGACCTGTCCGTAGAAGGCGCTGTTGAGCAGCTCCGGCTGAAATCTCAGGAAGCCAATAACATTGTCACCTATGTCGCCGTCGTGGCTGCCAAGAATGACGATAACAAGTTGATGCCGGGCATGACCGCAAACCTGGAAATCATCACAGATGTGAAATCCGGCGTTATGCGCATTCCGGCCCAAGCGGATCGTTTTCGACCCTCACCCGATCAGATTGCCGTATGGCAAGAAGAGGGGACCGAGGAGATTGAACCGGACACCAATCCGCTCTCTCCCGTCTATTCGCGCCTCGAACGAATTGGAATGAGTCCGACGGATATTGCCAGCACCAGGGAAACCCTTGAGCGGGCGACCGCACCGCTCATCGAAGTCATCAATGATCCAACCCGCACCTTCCTGCACACGCCAACGCGAATTCGCCTTGCCGAGTTGACGGAGAATATCCTTACGACTCAATTGAACCCGGCCATCTATTCACAATACCGTGCGCTCTTGGCCGCCGAGCGAAACATCCGTGACGCCAACCTTTGGGTGCTAACCGAGACCGGCAAAATGCGACGCCAACCGGTACGTCTCGGGCTTTCGGACGGGGCGTTTATCGAAGTGATTTCAGGACTGGAAACGGGCCAACAAGTCGTCACCGGGATTCGGCAACCGGGGGCAGGGGGTGGCGGCAGACCAGGCGGGCGTCCCGGTGCGCGAGGATAAACCCGTGTCTGCACTGCTTATCGAAACCCAGAACCTGGTCAAAACCTATGGCCGCGGATCTTCGGTGATCAAAGCATTGGACGATGTGACGTTGACCATCGATCGCGGCGAGTTTGTCGCTGTGATCGGAGCTTCCGGATCTGGCAAATCGACTCTGATGAATATGCTGGGCGGTCTCGATAAGCCGGATGGCGGCGATATTGCGATTGCCGGGCGATCACTCGGGCGGATGAGCAAGCGAGCCCTGGCCTATTTCCGCAATGAAACAATTGGCTTCGTGTTTCAGCAGTTCCAATTGCTGCCCAAGAAGTCTGCCCTGACCAATGTGCGCTTGCCCATGCAGTATCGTCGCCCGCGACTGGATGACGAAAGCGAACGCGCAAGACAGAGCCTGGAACGGGTTGGTTTGGGCGATCGAGTTCATCATAAACCCACCCAGCTTTCGGGCGGTCAGCAACAGCGCGTTGCGATTGCCCGCGCGCTGGTCGGTGAACCGGAACTCCTGCTGGCTGATGAACCGACCGGAGCGCTCGACTCCAAAACCTCGACGAGCGTTATGGAGCTTCTGGTCCAGCTCAATCGCCAAGGGATAACCATCGTACTGATTACCCACGACAAGGAAGTCGCAGATTATGCAGACCGCGTGATCACAATGCGAGACGGAAAAATTGTTGAAGATGTGAGGCAGGGCGTATTGGCATGAGAATACCGGGACTAACAACTTTGACGCTGGCCTCCGGCTCGCTTTTGGAGCGCCCGTTTCGAACGGTTCTGACCATGCTCGGCATTGTTATCGGGGTGGCGGCCGTGTTCGCGATGTTGTCGATCGGCGAGGGGTCACGTCAAAAGATCCTGGAGAATATTGACAGCGTCGAAGCTCGAACGATTTCGATCTTTCCAAACTGGAACAATGGCCGGGCGAGTGCGCGGCGGGCCTGGCGTCCGTTTACCGAACAGGACGTGCTCGACATTCAAGCCATTCCAGGAGTCGAGGCGGCGACAGGGGACCTCTCGCAAGAATATAGCATCGTTTCCGAGACCAGCGATTGGCGCGCCAATGTGATCGGGGCCGACCCGCAATATCTCGCAGCCAACGACCTTCAAATGCAGCGCGGCCGTCCGATTACGCAGACTGAGATTGAAAGGCGCGAGACGGTCGCCGTGATCGGGACCTCTGTCGTGCGCTCACTCTTCCGTGGTCAGGATCCAATGGGCGAGCGAATTAAAATTCAGAACATCCCGTTTGAAATTATCGGCATTGTCGATGAAACCGAGGGCACCAACTGGCGGGGTCAGGACCAGAACAATTTTGTGCTCGTTCCCCGTCCCACCGGTCGGGCGCGCCTGTTTGGGGATGACCGATTGGTCCGAAATCAAGTCCGGTCGATCAGAATCGTCGGCGCCACTCAAGAAGATCTCGCCAGGATTGAACGCGAAGTCGACTTTATCATGCGTCGGTCGCGCGGCTTAACCGCCGACGAAGCCCCTGACTTTCGAATTTTCAACTTTTCAGCCAATCGACAGGCTGTCGCCGAGACTCAGCGGACGCTGAGTTTGCTGCTCGCAACGATGGGGGCCGTCTCACTCATTGTTGGTGGCGTTGGCGTGATGAATATCATGCTGGTCTCGGTCACCGAACGAACGCGCGAGATTGGTTTGCGCATGGCGATTGGAGCGCGCGGGTCTGATATTCTCAGTCAATTCCTGACAGAGGCCTTGCTACTATCTATCATCTCCGGCCTGCTGGGGCTCGGGCTTGGATATGCGGTCTCACAGGTCTCTCTGGGCACTGACGAAATCGAAATGGTGTTCTCTCCGAATATCGCAATCCTGTCATTTGGATCGGCGCTGCTGGTTGGCGTTGTGTTTGGATTTTTGCCAGCGCAACGCGCGTCCCAGCTTAACCCGATCGAGGCATTGCGGCATGAATAATAGATCCCGGTTGAAAGTCATGAAGCCGGCGCTTTTGAGTGCGGCGGCCCTGACGCTCGTGGCCTGCCAGTCCACGGCTGCAAATCGTACCCTGGGCGATATTGCAACAGATGAAGCTCGGCTTCCATCTGCATGGCAAGTTGAGGTCGAGGCGAACACCTTGCCCGGCGACTGGTCGGATTTGTTCGATGATGCGCAACTTCGTGATTATCTCGCAATGGCCGAAGCGAACAATCTTGACCTCAAGCAAGCTGAAGCGCGCGTTCGGCAATCTGCGGCCAGTCTTCGACAGAGCCGCGCTTTGCTTGGGCCAACGGTCAATGCCGATCTCAGCGCGACAGGCCTGTCAGAGCTCTCTGACTTTGATCAAACGAGCGACAGCGGCAGCGCAAGCGCCAGCGGGGCTTGGAATCCCGACCTTTTTGGCGTCAATCGCGCAACCATCCGCCAGGCCGAAGCGCAGCTTGACGTTCAGCGCGCTAGCACGGCGCGTTTGCGCCGAGCGATCCTCGCCCAGACCGCTCGGTCTTATTTTCAGATCATCGAGGCCGATCAGCAGCTTGGACTGGCGCAAGAAAACCTGACCTTTCTGGATGAAACCCGGCGCGTCTCCGAAGCCCGTTTCGAAGCAGGGGACATTGCGCGGTCGGACCTCGCACTGGCGGAACTCGAATATGAAAATGCGGTGGCTGGCTTGCGAAATCAGGAATTCGCCGCGCGGTCCGCGCGCCGCGCGCTCTCGATCATCCTGGGAGACTTTGGTTCAGCAGACCTGGCGGTCTCGGAGCGATTGCCAAATGCCGCCAATTTGGGCTTGTCCGCACTGCCCGCCGAATTGCTAGAAGCCCGATATGATGTTCGGGCTGCCCGCGCGGCCGTCACTGCTGAACTGGAAGCGTTTGAGGTAACACGCAGAGCAAACTGGCCGAGCCTCAGGTTTTCGGGGCGCGTGGGATCGAGTGGCGCTGAGGTCAGTGATCTGTTCGATCCTGACTTTTATATCGCGAGCCTGACCGCGGGTCTGAGCGCGGTCTTGTTCGATTCCGGACGCAATGCGGCGCAAGT